>NZ_JBHIOR010000009.1:0-83388 GCF_042195605.1 Bartonella sp. AP88HLJMH
GTTTTGCTATTCGTGAAGGTGGTCGTACTGTTGGTGCCGGTATCGTCTCTAAGATCATTGAATAAATAATGCTTGTTGAGTGCTTTGATTATTGAAGGCACTTTGTATAACAGGGAAATAAAGAGCATGAACAGTCAGAATATTCGCATTCGCTTGAAAGCGTTTGATCATAGAATTCTTGATACGTCGACGCGTGAGATCGTATCGACTGCTAAACGTACCGGTGCAAATGTCCGTGGTCCCATTCCGCTTCCGACGCGGATTGAGAAGTTTACGGTCAATCGTGGACCGCATATCGATAAGAAAAGTCGTGAGCAGTTTGAGATGCGAACACATAAGCGTCTTCTTGACATTGTTGATCCAACGCCGCAAACAGTGGATGCGCTTATGAAGCTCGATCTTTCTGCTGGTGTGGATGTAGAAATTAAGCTCTGAGGTTTGAGGACAGAAGGAACAGACCCGATGCGTTCAGGTGTAATAGCACAGAAGCTGGGCATGACCCGTATTTATAATGATGCTGGTGAGCATGTGCCGGTGACGGTACTTCGTTTGGAGAATTGTCAAGTCGTTGCTCAGCGTACAGTTGAAAAGAATGGTTATACTGCTGTTCAATTAGGTGTAGGCTTTGCTAAGGTTAAGAATACTTCACAAGCTCTTCGTGGACATTTTGCTAAGGCTTCTGTTGAGCCTAAAGCCAAAATAGCAGAGTTTCGTGTGAGTCCCGACAATCTTCTTGATGTTGGTACTGAGATTACAGTGGAACATTTTGTTCCAGGACAAAGAGTTGATGTGACTGGTACCAGTATTGGTAAGGGGTTTGCTGGTGTTATGAAACGACATAACTTTGGTGGACATCGTGCTTCTCATGGTAATTCGATTACACATCGTGCTCATGGTTCTACAGGGCAGTGCCAAGATCCTGGTAAAGTTTTTAAAGGTAAAAAAATGGCTGGCCATATGGGGCAAGTGCGTGTAACAACACAGAATATTGAAGTTATTTCCACTGATAGTGAGCGTGGTTTAATTTTAGTGCGTGGTGCTGTTTCTGGTTCTAAAGGTTCTTGGATTTTGATACGGGATGCTGTGAAGAAGCGTCTTCCTGATAATGCTCCAAAGCCTGCTGGTATTCGCCGTCTTGTGAAGGAGAAAGCGGAAATGGTTACTCCGGTGACGGAAACCTCTGAGGTTGAGGGAGCCTAATAATGGATCTTGTAATTAAAACTCTTGATGGTAATGAAGCTGGCAAATTAAAGGTTTCTGAAGCTATTTTTGATCTTGTTCCGCGTGAGGATATTTTGCAACGTGTTGTTCGTTGGCAGCTTGCACGTCGTCAGCAGGGAAGTCATCAATCCCAAGGTCGTTCTGATGTGTCGCGAACAGGGGCAAAAATGTTTAAACAGAAAGGAACTGGGCGTGCTCGACATTCATCTGCACGTGCACCGCAGTTTAGGGGTGGGGGTAAGGCACATGGACCGGTGGTTCGTAGCCATGCGCATGATCTTCCTAAAAAGATTCGTGCTCTTGGGTTACGTCTTGCTTTATCTGCAAAATTAAAAGCAAAAGATTTAATTATTGTGGATGAGTTGACTGTTAAGGATGCTAAAACGAAAATGCTTGTTTCTCATTTTTCTAAGCTTGGATTTAATAACGCTCTCTTGATTGATGGTAAAGAGATTGATATTAACTTTTTTCGTGCAGCCTCTAATATCCCTAATATTGACATTTTGCCTATTCAGGGAATTAATGTTTATGATATTTTGCGTCGCAGCAAACTTGTTTTATCAAAAGCAGCTGTTGAGGCTCTTGAGGAGCGTTTTAAATGACAGATCTTCGCCATTATGATATAATTATTAGTCCAGTTATTACTGAAAAGGCGACTATGATTTCTGAATATAATCAAGTTGCTTTTAATGTCGCGCCGAAAGCGACGAAGCCTGAGATTAAGGCTGCTATTGAAGCGCTTTTTAGCGTAAAAGTTAAAGCAGTTAACACGATAGTCCGTAAGGGTAAAGTGAAGCGTTTCAAAGGTATAGTTGGTCGGCAGAGTGATGTCAAAAAAGCGATCGTAACTCTGGCCAGTGGTCAGACTATCGACGTTTCGACAGGTCTTTAAGAGGCTCGGAGATAGGAATAATGGCACTTAAGCAGTTTAATCCAACGACACCTGGGCAGCGTCAGCTTGTTATTGTGGAACGTTCTTGTCTTTATAAGGGAAAACCTGTAAAGATGTTAACTGAAGGTTTGTCTTCAAAGGGTGGACGTAATAATCGCGGTCGTGTTACTGCTCGTTTTCAGGGTGGTGGACATAAACGTAGTTATCGGTTTGTCGACTTTAAGCGTCTTAAACGTGATGTTTCAGCAAAGGTTGAGCGTTTAGAATACGATCCTAATCGTACCGCTTTTATTGCTTTAATCCGCTATGAGGATGGGCAATTGAGTTATATTCTTGCACCACAGCGTCTTGGTGTTGGTGATTCTGTTATGGCTGGTTTAAATGTGGATGTTAAACCAGGTAATGCTATGCCTCTTGCTAATATGCCTGTAGGTACAATTATTCATAATGTTGAGATGAAGCCAGGGAAAGGCGGACAGATTGCACGTTCAGCAGGTGCTTATGCGCAGTTGGTTGGACGAGATCATGGTATGGCTATTCTTCGTTTAAATTCTGGTGAGCAGCGTTTGGTTCCGAGTAGCTGTTTTGCAACTGTTGGCGCTGTTTCAAATCCTGATCATGGGAATATTAATGATGGTAAGGCGGGGCGGTCACGTTGGCGTGGTAAACGTCCACATGTTCGTGGTGTTGCTATGAACCCCGTTGATCACCCACACGGTGGTGGTGAAGGTCGTACATCGGGGGGGCGCCATCCAGTTTCTCCCTGGGGTAAACCTACGAAAGGTAAGCGTACGCGCTCCAATAAAGCCACTGATAAATTTATTATGCGTACGCGTCATCAACGCAAGAAATGAGAAAGGTAGTCTGAGGTGGTTCGTTCAGTGTGGAAAGGTCCGTTTGTTGACGGCTATCTTCTTGGTAAAGCAGAGAAGGTACGTGCAAGTGGGCGCAACGAAGTTATAAAAATATGGAGTCGTCGCTCTACTATTTTACCGCAATTTGTTGGTTTAACTTTTGGTGTTTACAACGGTAATAAGCATATTCCTGTTTCTGTTTCTGAAGAGATGGTTGGGCATAAGTTTGGTGAGTTCGCTCCTACCCGGACTTATTATGGTCATGGTGCCGATAAGAAAGCGAAGAGGAAGTAGGAATGGGAAAAGCTAAAGTTTCGCGCCAGCTTAAAGATAATGAAGCAAGAGCTGTCACGCGGACAATTCGTGTTAGTCCGCAGAAGCTTAATTTAGTTGCTGCAATGATTCGTGGTAAAAGAGTTAATGTAGCGCTCGCTGATTTGATGTTTTCACGCAAGCGAATTGCTGCTACTGTGAAAAAAACGCTTGAATCAGCAATTGCAAATGCAGAAAATAACCACGATCTTGATATTGATTCGCTTGTTGTGGCGGAAGCTTATGTTGGTAAGTCGATAGTGATGAAGCGCTTTCATGTTCGTGGTCGAGGGCGTGCTAGTAGAATTGAACGTCCATTTTCGCATCTTACTGTTATTGTTCGTGAAGTTACCGAAAAAGTGGAGGCCGCGTAATGGGGCAGAAGATCAATCCAATAGGACTTCGTCTTGGTGTTAATCGGACTTGGGACTCTCGTTGGTATGCTGATAGTGGTGAATATGGGCGCCTTCTTCATGAAGATTTGAAAATTCGTTCATATGTGCTTGAGGAACTTAAACAGGCGGCTATTTCTAAGGTTGTTATTGAGCGTCCTCATAAAAAGTGTCGTATTACAATTCATTCTGCACGTCCTGGTTTGATTATTGGTAAAAAGGGTGCTGATATCGAAAGGCTTCGTCGTAAACTCTCAGAAATGACGGATGCTGAAACTTCATTGAATATTGTGGAGATTCGTAAACCGGAGATTGATGCGACAATTATTGCGCAATCAATTGCTCAACAGTTAGAGCGTCGTGTTGCTTTTCGTCGTGCAATGAAGCGTGCTGTTCAGTCTGCTATGCGTCTTGGTGCGGAAGGTATTCGTATCAATTGTTCTGGCCGTCTTGGTGGTGCTGAAATTGCTCGTATGGAATGGTATCGTGAAGGTCGTGTTCCACTTCATACCTTGCGTTCTGATGTTGATTACGGTACAGCAGAAGCTAAGACCGCTTATGGTATTTGTGGTATTAAAGTTTGGGTCTTTAAGGGTGAGATTCTTGAGCATGATCCGATGGCTTCAGAACGTCGTGCTACGGAAGCTGATCAATCTGGTTCTTCATCGAATCGTCGCCGCGAAAATGCTTAGTTTTTGAGATTGAACTAAAATTTGGAGTAGAGAACAATGTTGCAGCCAAAGCGCACAAAGTTCCGTAAACAGTTCAAAGGCCGTATTCACGGTTTTGCGAAGGGTGGTACGGATTTGAATTTCGGTGCCTACGGTTTGAAGGCTGTTGAGCCGGAGCGGGTTACTGCTCGTCAAATTGAAGCGGCGCGTCGTGCGATTACACGTTATATGAAGCGTTCTGGTCGTGTGTGGATTCGTATTTTTCCAGATCTTCCGGTTACATCTAAACCGACTGAAGTTCGTATGGGTAAAGGTAAGGGAAGTGTTGATTATTGGGCTGCACGTGTTGCTCCTGGGCGCGTCATGTTTGAGCTTGATGGAGTTCCGGAGGATGTTGCACGTGAAGCACTAAGATTGGGTGCTGCAAAGTTGCCTATAAAAACGCGTTTCATCCAGCGTATTGCTGAATAATGAGGTTAAGCGATGAGAGCCACAGAATTACGGGCGCAAACGCTCGACCAAATGAAAGATGAATTGGCTAAGTTAAAGAAAGAGCAATTTAATTTGCGTTTTCAAAAAGCAACAGGTCAATTAGAAAAGACTGCGCGCGTTAGACAAGTTCGTCGTGATATTGCGCGTATTAAAACTTTTCTTCGTCAAAAGAATAAGTGAAAGTAAGGTTTAAGGAAATAAG
The DNA here is from genome assembly GCF_042195605.1 of Bartonella sp. AP88HLJMH. Taxonomy (NCBI): domain Bacteria; kingdom Pseudomonadati; phylum Pseudomonadota; class Alphaproteobacteria; order Hyphomicrobiales; family Bartonellaceae; genus Bartonella; species Bartonella sp. AP88HLJMH. Next base: position 5,037 of record NZ_JBHIOR010000009.1, read on the forward strand.
AGATGCCTAAACGCGTTTTGCAGGGTGTTGTTATTAGCGACAAAAGTGATAAGACTGTTGTTGTCAAAGTTGAACGCCGTTATTCTCATCCGCTTCTTAAGAAGACTGTTCGGCAGTCTAAAAATTATAAAGCGCATGACGAAAACAACCAATTCAAGATTGGGGATCAAGTTTCTATTCAGGAATCTAGACCAATTTCGAAAGATAAATGTTGGATTGTTGTAAAAGACAATGTAGCGTAATGAGTTAAGCTTATTGTTTTAGAATTTAACAGTGTGGTTATCATTGATAAATTTGAAGGCGATAACTTTATCGTTATTTGGCAGGCAAATCCGAGTGTGTAAAAGATACAATCGGATATATGTGTTAAGAGAAGGTGGCCAGTCATGATTCAGATGCAAACAAACCTTGACGTTGCTGATAATTCTGGAGCGCGTCGTGTCATGTGCATCAAAGTGTTAGGCGGTTCAAAGCGGAAATATGCTTCGGTCGGTGACATTATTGTTGTTTCGGTTAAGGATGCAATTCCTCGTGGCCGTGTTAAAAAAGGTGATGTTATGAAAGCTGTTGTGGTTCGTACTGCTAAGGATATTCGTCGCGCAGATGGTAGTGTCATTCGTTTTGATAGTAATGCTGCGGTTTTAGTAGATAATAAAAAAGAGCCGATCGGTACTCGTATCTTTGGACCTGTTCCCCGTGAATTGCGTGGTAGGAATCATATGAAGATCATCTCGCTTGCTCCTGAAGTTCTGTAAGGAGTAAATGTTATGCAAAAGATTCGAAAAGGTGATAAAGTTGTTGTTTTGTCCGGTAAGGATAAAGGATGTAGTGGTGAAGTAATTAAGGTTAGTCCAAAAGAGAATAAGGCTTTTGTTCGTGGGATTAATATGATTAAACGTCATCAACGTCAAACGCAGAAGCAAGAAGCTGGAATTATTTCTAAAGAAGCTCCGATTCATCTGTCTAATTTGGCGATTGCTGATCCTAAAGATGGTAAGCCTACACGTGTAGGCTTTCGTATGAATGCAGATGGTAATAAAGTTCGTTTTGCCAAGCGTTCGGGAGAGTTGATTAATGGCTGAGGAAAGACAAATACCGCGTATGAAAGCGCATTATTTTGAAGTGATTCGTAAAGTGCTTCAAGAGAAGTTTAATTACAGAAATGCGATGCAAATTCCGCGGATTGATAAAGTTGTAATAAATATGGGGATAGGTGAAGCAACTGCTGATTCGAAGAAACCTTCCCTTGCCGCTGAGGATTTAGGGCTAATAACGGGTCAGAAGGCTGTTGTTACGCGTGCGCGTAATTCTATTGCGACCTTTAAGGTTCGTGAAGGAATGCCTCTTGGGGCTAAAGTTACATTGCGTAAAGATCGTATGTTTGAGTTTTTAGATCGTCTTGTGACGATTGCTCTTCCGCGGGTTCGTGACTTTCGTGGTTTAAATCCAAAGAGTTTTGATGGCCGTGGCAATTTTGCTATGGGTATTAAAGAACACATTGTGTTTCCAGAAATCAACTATGATAAAGTTGATCAAATTTGGGGTATGGATATTATCGTTTGTACGACAGCAAAAACGGATGATGAAGCTCGTGAGTTATTGCGTGCTTTTAATTTTCCTTTTCGTTCGTAACGGCAAACGTAGTGAGGTGAAATTATGGCCAAAGTAAGTGCCGTTGAAAAAAATAAGCGTCGTGAGGTGATGGTAAAGCGCTATGCTGCCCGTCGTGCACGTTTGAAAGCAATAGTTATGGATCAGAAGGTTTCTCTTGAAGAACGTTTTAAAGCTTCTGTTCAGTTGGCAGAGTTGCCGCGTAATTCTTCGAAAGTTCGTATTCGTAATCGCTGTGAGGTTTCAGGTCGTCCGCGGGCTTATTATCGTAAATTAAAAATGTCGCGAATTGCGTTGCGTGAGCTTGGCTCTATTGGCTATATTCCTGGTATTGTAAAGTCTAGTTGGTAAGAGGAGATTATTTAATGTCTGTGTCAGATCCTCTTGGTGATATGCTAACACGTATTCGTAATGCACTTGGTCGTAAAAAAGGTAAAGTAGTTACTCCAGCTTCGAAGCTTCGTGCGCACGTTCTTGATGTTCTTCAGTCGGAAGGTTATATTCGCGGATATAATCGAATTGATTTAGGTGATGGGAAAGCTGAAATTGAAATCGAATTGAAGTATTTTGAAGGGCTGGCTGCTATTCGTGAGATTTCACGTGTATCAAAGCCAGGGCGTCGTGTGTATGTTTCTGCTAAGTCACTTCCTCAGGTGGCAAATGGCCTTGGTATTTCGATTTTATCGACTCCTAAAGGCGTCATGGCAGATCATGAGGCGCGTGAACAGAATGTTGGTGGAGAACTCCTTTGTCGTGTTTTCTAAGTTATGTCAAGAAAACGGAAGAAAAAGTAGGTTAGAACAATGTCTCGTATTGGAAAGAAACCCATTTCAATTCCTTCTGGAGTTACTGCTACTGTTGAAGGACAGCTGGTTAAGGTAAAAGGTCCAAAAGGTGAGCTGAGTTACGTCGTCAATGATGAAGTCTTAGTCAAACTTGAGGAGAATATCATATCAGTTATGCCGCGGGATCAGTCAAAAGATGCGCGTTCTAAATGGGGTATGTCGCGCTCAATGATTGAGAACATTTTTTGTGGTGTGAAAGATGGTTTTGAAAAGAGGTTGGAGATTAATGGGGTTGGTTATCGTGCTGCTTTGCAGGGTAAGGATGTTCAACTATCTCTGGGCTTTTCGCATGATGTGGTTTATAAAGTTCCGTCGGGTGTTACTGTGACTGTTCCTAAGCCAACGGAAATTGTTGTTTCTGGAATTGATAAACAGCAAGTTGGACAAGTTGCAGCGGAGATTCGTGAGTATCGTAGGCCTGAGCCTTATAAAGGTAAAGGTGTTAAGCATGCAGATGAACGTATCTTCCGTAAAGAAGGTAAAAAGAAATAAGGATTTTGTATTATGGTTTCATCTAAGGACATTATCCAACGTCGTGCAAGGCGTGTTCGTCGTAGAATTAAAATGGTTTCTCATGATCGTCCTCGGCTTAGTGTTTATCGTTCAAATCAGAACATTTATGCTCAAGTTATCGATGATTTGCGGGGATGTACACTTGTTTCAGCCTCTACTCTTGAAAGTGATTTGAAAAAATCGTTAAAGAGTGGTGCTGATAAAAAGGCGGCCTTTGCTGTTGGTAAGTTAATTGCTGAGCGTGCGAAGAAAGCCGGTGTTAATGAGGTGGTTTTTGATCGTGGAGCGTATGTGTACCATGGTCGCGTCAAAGCTTTAGCTGAAGCTGCTCGTGAAGGTGGTTTGAATTTCTAAAATTTCTTATTTATGAATGAGTAAGGAGAGTTTAGAGTATTTCGTTTAAGTTCTTCCAGTTTGATGAGGGACTTTGTTATCGTGCTTCCGGAAAAGAAAAAGGAATGAGGAATGGCACAAAAAGAACGTGGTGAGAGAGAAGAACGCGATAATGAATTTGTCGATAGGCTCGTTCATATCAATCGTGTTGCTAAAGTTGTAAAGGGTGGTCGGCGTTTTGGTTTTGCTGCTCTTGTTGTCGTTGGAGATCAAAAAGGGCGTGTGGGTTTTGGACATGGTAAAGCCCGTGAAGTTCCAGAAGCCGTTCGTAAAGCAACGGAATCTGCGAAACGTGGGATGATTTATGTTCCGCTTCGGTCTGGGCGTACATTGCATCATGATCTTGAAGGTCGTCACGGAGCTGGGCGTGTTTTGCTACGTTCGGCTTCTGCTGGTACTGGTATTATTGCTGGGGGACCGATGCGTGCTATTTTTGAAGCTCTTGGTATGCAGGATGTCGTTGCAAAATCACTAGGGTCGTCGAATCCTTATAACATGGTTCGTGCAACATTTGATGCATTGAAACATCAAATGCATCCTAGAGATATTGCTGCTCAACGTGGTATAAAGTATTCGACTTTGCAGGCGCGTCGTCGCCATTTAGTCGACCTAGAAGGGTAGTTTCTGAGATTATCAGAAAAGGAATTAGGAAATGGTTCAGAAAAAATCTCAGAGTGGTAAAACTGTGACGGTGGAACAAATTGGAAGCCCTATTCGAAACTCACAGATTCAGCGTGCAACCTTAAAGGGGCTTGGACTAAATAAAATGCGTCGTCGGCGCGTTTTAGATGATACACTTTGTGTGCGGGGTATGATTGCTCGGGTTCGGCATCTTGTTCGCGTTATAGATGAAGGTTAAGGGTTGCGGGAGTATTAGATATGAAACTCAATGAACTGCGTGATTGCGAAGGCGCAACAAAAAATCGTAAGCGTGTTGGGCGTGGTATTGGTTCCGGTACGGGTAAGACTGGTGGTCGTGGTGTAAAAGGGCAAAAGTCACGTTCTGGTGTTTCCCTTAATGGTTTTGAAGGTGGGCAAATGCCCATCTATCGTCGTTTGCCAAAACGTGGATTTAGGAATTTCTTTGCTAAAACCTACAATGAAGTTTCACTAGGACGTATTCAGTTGGCAGTTGATGCAGGTAAGTTGAATATTGAAAAGCCTGTTGATATGGTTTCTTTGAAAGAGGCTGGTATTATTCGTCGTGAAAAAGATGGGGTTCGTCTTCTTTCTGATGGTGATTTGAAGGCTAAGATTACCTTTCATGTTTCTGGTGCTTCACAAGCTGCTCGTGTTAAGATTGAAAAAGTGGGTGGCCAGGTTATTCTTCCTGATATTGCTCGATAATTTTTTAATATGAATAGAGACCTAAAGAAGAATAATATCTGTTTTGTGGGATCTTTTGTGGAGAATTGTTTAAGTTCTGCATTTGTTTGTGTATGCATATATGAATTTTAGGATTATACTTCTGTGATTTGAAGAACTGGAGTGTAAAGTGGAGACGTTTTATGGCATCAGCAGCAGAGCAATTTGCTTCCAATATAAATTTCGGCACCTTTTCGCGTGCAACTGAATTAAAGAAACGCATCTGGTTTACTCTGTTGGCGCTTCTTGTATATCGTTTTGGCACTTACATCTCTCTTCCAGGTATCAATATCGATGCTTTGCGGCAAACATTTGAACATCACGCGTCGGGTGTATTAGGACTCTTTAATATGTTTGCTGGAGGTGCCGTTGGGCGTATGGCTATTTTTGCGCTGGGTATCATGCCTTATATATCTGCATCTATTATTGTGCAATTGTTAACATCTATTATTCCTTCTTTGGAAACTCTTAAAAAAGAAGGGGATTTAGGTCGTAAGATTATCAATCAATATACGCGTTATGTAACAGTCGTATTGGCAATTCTACAAGCTTTTGGTATTGCGGTTGCGCTTGAAAGCGGTATAGGGTCGGGGCTTCAAATTGTTTTAGAACCAGGTCTTATGTTTCGTATTTCTTCTGTTATTACGCTTGTTGGCGGAACGATGTTTCTTATGTGGCTTGGCGAGCAAATTACGTCACGTGGTATTGGTAATGGGGTTTCTCTTATCATTTTTACAGGGATTGTAGCCAACTTTCCTTCTACTTTTGCTCAGCTTTTGACAGCTCATAGTCAGGCTGATTTATCAACTTTTCTTTTAATAGGAATCGTTCTTATTGCTGTTTTGGTTATTGGGCTTATTGTTTTTATAGAGCGTGCGCAACGGCGAATTCTTATCCAATACCCGAAACGTCAGGTCGGTAATCAAATGTTTCAAGGAGATATGTCGCATCTTCCTTTGAAATTGAATACTGCTGGTGTTATTCCACCTATTTTTGCTTCATCTTTATTATTATTACCTGCCACTATTAATAATTTTTCTGATAAAATGCCACAATGGGTTCAGGAGATTTCTTATGCTCTTGGTCATGGACAGCCACTTTATATGATTGTTTATGCATTTTTAATGGCGTTTTTTTGCTTTTTTTATACAGCTATTGTGTTTAATCCAAGTGATACTGCAGATCAGTTGAAAAAACATTCTGGTTTTATTCCAGGGATTCGTCCAGGTGAGCGTACAGCCGAATATATTGATTACGTTTTGACGCGTATTACTGTTGTGGGCGCTATTTATATTATCTTGGTTTGTTTGTTACCTGAATTTATGATATCTGCATTACAGGTTCCTTTTTATCTTGGGGGAACATCCTTGTTGATTGTTGTTACTGTTACACTTGATACGGTTGCTCAAATTCAGGGGCATCTTGTTGCCCACCAATATGAAGGGTTGATAAAAAAATCAAAACTTCGTGGAGGTAGAAGGAATCGATGAGAGTTATTCTTTTAGGTCCTCCTGGAGCGGGAAAAGGTACGCAAGCAAAAATGTTGACTGAGGAATATAACATTCCTCATTTATCAACAGGGGATATGTTGCGTGAGGTGATTGCCAAAGAAACGGAGATTGGTAAAAAAGCTAAAGCTATTATAAGTTCTGGTGCTTTGGTACCTGATAGTATTGTTAATCAAATCGTATCAGATCGGATTGATGAAGCTGATTGTGTAAACGGTTTTGTTTTGGATGGATATCCGCGAACTGTGGGGCAAGCAGAAGCGTTGCAACAGATACTGGATTCAAAAAATATGCGGCTTAATGCTGTTATTGAATTGTGTGTTGATGAAGACGTGTTGATTGAACGTATGAAGAAGCGCGTTGAGGAAACAATAGCGACTGGTGGACAGGTTCGTTTAGATGACAATCCTGTTGCTTTTGCAAAAAGATTAGTAGAATATCGTGAAAAAACAGCTCCCTTATCAAAATTTTATTCAGAGAGGGGAATGTTGAAGGTTATTGATGGAATGATTGGTGTTGCTGAAGTGACACGTATGATTAGAGGGTTTCTTTCATGAGATTTTTTTTTAGAAATAAATGAAAAGAGTTGACTTTTGAGATGAAATCTATCAAAAGTGAATTTAATTTATTTTAGTGAAATAATAGGATTCGGAAGAATTTTTTTTCTGAGTCTATTTTTTTCTGTAAAGTATATCAGGTATTTTATAACAATTTGTCAAAATAACTAAGGAGAGTAGGCGTGGCTCGTATTGCTGGCGTCAATATCCCGACAAATAAGCGTGTAATTATTGCGCTTCAATATATCCACGGGATTGGACCAAAATTTGCTCAAGAAATTATTGAAAGAGTTGGCATTCCTTTGGGGCGTCGTGTGCATGAGCTTTCAGATGCTGAGGTGCTGCAGATTCGTGAGGCAATAGATCAGGGGTATCAAGTTGAAGGTGATCTTCGTCGTGAGGTTGCTATGAATGTTAAGCGTTTGATGGATCTTGGTTGTTATCGGGGATTGCGTCATCGCCGATCTTTGCCTGTCCGAGGACAGCGTACACATACGAATGCCCGTACACGTAAAGGTCCGGCTAAGGCAATCGCCGGTAAGAAGAAATAAGGGCCTTTGTGGAAGGTTTTTTATATATTCTTTTTCTTGTTTGATTTGTTTGACAAGGAAAAAAGGTGGAGCTGCTGATGTTACGGCAGTGATGAGATCGTTGAAAGGGAAATTATGGCCAAGGAAGCCACACGTGTTCGTCGTCGCGAACGTAAAAATATTTCATCGGGTGTTGTGCATATTAATTCAACATTTAATAACACAATGATTACTATTACTGATGCTCAGGGTAATGCAATTGCTTGGTCATCTGCGGGAGCTCAGGGGTTTAAAGGTGCGCGTAAATCGACACCTTTTGCTGCTCAAGTTGCTGCGGAGGATTGTGCAAGAAAAGCGCAAGAGCATGGTATGCGTTCTTTGGAAGTTGAAGTTTGTGGACCTGGATCAGGGCGTGAATCTGCTTTACGTGCATTGCAATCTGTTGGTTTTGTCATTACTTCTATTCGCGATGTAACACCAATTCCTCATAATGGATGTCGTCCGCGGAAAAGGCGGCGTGTTTAATTGGGTGTTGTTTTTTGTTGTCGGAGATTTCTCTGATGTTCACATTGGTCGTTACGATTGAATGGTAACGGAACTAAAGAACGGGAATAAAAATATGATCCAGAAAAACTGGCAGGAACTTATTAAACCCAATAAGGTTGAATCATGTGCACATGATAATCCAAATATTATAAGTGTGATTGCTGAACCTCTTGAGCGTGGTTTTGGTTTAACGTTAGGAAATGCGCTTCGTCGCGTTTTGTTATCTTCGCTTCGTGGTGCTGCTATTACTGCTGTGCAGATTGACGGTGTCTTGCATGAATTTTCATCGATTCCAGGTGTGCGTGAGGATGTTACGGATATTATTCTGAATATAAAAGAAATTGCGCTTCGTATGGAAGAAGAAGGGCCTAAACGTGTCGTCGTTTATAAAGAGGGGCCTGGTGTCGTGAAAGCGGGAGATATCAGTACAGTTGGGGATATGGAAATTCTAAATCCAGATCATGTTATTTGTACTCTTGATGAAGAAGCTGAAATTCGTATGGAATTTATTGTCAACACAGGAAAGGGGTATGTTCCATCTGATCGTAATTGTGTTGATGATGCACGTATAGGGCTTATTCCAATTGATAGTCTTTATTCACCTATCCGTAAGGTATCTTATAAAGTAGAAAATACACGCGAAGGTCAAGTTCTCGATTATGATAAATTAACGCTCACGATTGAAACAAACGGTGCTGTTAATGGTGAGGATGCTGTTGCTTTTGCAGCACGCATTCTTCAGGATCAATTATCGTTATTTATTAACTTTGAAGAGCCACAGAAGGAGCCTGTTGAAGAGGCTGATTCTGAGCTTTCTTTTAATCCTGCTCTTCTCAAAAAAGTGGATGAATTAGAACTTTCAGTTCGTTCGGCAAATTGTCTTAAGAATGATAATATTGTCTATATTGGTGATCTGATTCAGAAAACAGAATCTGAAATGCTTCGGACACCGAACTTTGGTCGCAAGTCGTTGAATGAGATTAAAGAAGTTTTGGCGTGTATGGGTTTACATCTTGGGATGGAGATTCCTGCGTGGCCGCCTGAAAACATTGATGATCTTGCAAAACGTTATGAAGATCAATATTAAAATTAGAATTTAAGGAGAGGGCTTATGCGCCATAGTAAGTCAGGACGCAAGTTGAACCGTACTGCCAGTCACCGTAAAGCGATGTTTGCAAATATGGCAACTTCGTTGATCGAGCATGAGCAGATTGTGACAACACTACCAAAGGCTAAGGAAATTCGTCCTATTGTTGAAAAACTCGTTACTCTTGGTAAGCGTGGTGGTTTGCATGCGCGTCGGCAAGCTATTGCAGCACTTGGTGATGCAGGAAAGGTTGCAAAATTATTTGATACGCTTGCGCCACGTTATGCATCACGCAACGGTGGGTATTTGCGTATTATGAAAGCGGGGTTTCGTACTGGTGATAATGCGCCCATGGCTGTTATAGAATTTGTTGATCGTGATGTTGAAGCGAAGGGTGCTGGGGATCGTGCTCGCATGGAAGCTTCTGAGAATGAAAAGGGAACATCTTCGTAGAGTTTTTTATTCTGTTGGATTTTTAAAGGCCGCCTTGTCTTGGGCGGTTTTTTTGTGAGCATTTTTAAGTTTGTTTTAGTTGAGAAATAGGTGCAGAGAGAAAATTATAGAATATTGAATTATCTTATTTTTATAATATTTATTGTTCAAATAGGTTGTTTTTATTCTCTATTATGAAATATTAATAGAGGTCCTTAATTTGCGGGGATACGTTTTTTTATTCTATTAATCTTCAACAGAATGTGCTGATTTTATAAGGAGTGGATTATGAGGTATTCTTTTTGGGTGCGGATTTTTTTTGCAATTATGATGCAGATATCATTTGATCATGTATATGCTCATGTTCCTCAAACACAAACAGAAATCACCCTTTCATTTGCTCCTTTAGTTAAAAAGACAGTTCCATCTGTTGTAAATATTTATGCAGCTCGACAAATTAGAGCTCGATCACCTTTTGAAGGCGATCCATTTTTTGAGCAATTTTTTGGTCGTTTTCAAAATAAACTTCCTGTTCGTAAGCAATCGTCATTAGGATCAGGGGTGATTGTTGATGCACGTGGTTTGATCGTTACAAATTACCACGTCATTAAAGATGCAAGCGAAATTAAAGTGGCTTTTTCTGATGGACGGGAGTTTGAGAGTAAGGTCGTGCTCAAAGATGAAGCAACTGATATTGCAATTCTTGAAGTTAAGGAAAAAGATGCTCAATTTCCGGTTCTTTCTTTGGGAAATTCTGATACTGTTGAAGTTGGTGATCTTGTTCTTGCTATTGGTAATCCCTTTGGTGTTGGTCAAACAGTTACAAGTGGTATTGTTTCAGCGCAAGCGCGTACACGTGTTGGGATTTCTGATTTTGACTTTTTTATTCAAACAGACGCAGCCATTAATCCAGGGAATTCTGGTGGCGCTTTAATTGATATGAAAGGTCAGTTAATCGGAATTAATACGGCTATTTATTCGCGTTCCGGTGGTTCTGTAGGGATTGGTTTTGCTATTCCAGTTAATCTTGTAAAAGTGATGCTTGATACTGTTAAACGCGGTGGAAAATATTTTGTGCCGCCTTATATTGGGGCTTCTTTTCAAAATGTTACAGCTGATATTGCTGGTGGTTTAGGTTTAGAACGTCCCTATGGTGCTCTTATTGTTGAAGTTATCAAAGATAGTCCTGCTGAAAAAGCTGGATTGAAAGTAGGTGATGTTATTTTGAGTGTGCAGGGGGTACGCGTTGACAGTCCAGATAGTCTTGGTTATCGTTTGATGACAGCTGACGTTGAGCATAGTCTTGCCTTGGAATATTTACGAAGTGGAAAAACTTTAAAAACACAAATAACAGTTTCATCAATATCAGAAACTGCATTTTTAAAATCTGAAAAAATTACGGGTGACAGTCCTCTTGCTGGTGCTGAGGTGTTAGATTTAACACCGCAAAATAGTCGACGTTTTCATCTTCCTATATCTGCAAAAGGGGTTGTGATTACCAATCTTGAGGAAATGAGCAATGCAGCTGGAATTTTTCAGTCAGGAGATATTCTACGTGTTGTAAATGGCCATAAAATTCAAACAGTTCATCAGTTGAAAAAGGTTCTTATGCAAGGTCGCTCAAATATGTGGCAATTGGAATATGAACGTGATGGTATGTATATTCGCCAATTTATTCGTTGAGGTTTTTTTTTGAAGAAAGATTTTTTTACTTCGTCGTTTGATTTTCAAGTTAATAAAAATCAGCCACTTGCAGAAAGAATGCGCCCTTGTTCTCTCAATGATGTTGTGGGACAAAAGCATTTGATTGGAGAGGATGGTTTGCTTTCACGTATGGCGGCAACAGGCTCAATTGGATCGATGATTTTTTGGGGACCTCCAGGGACGGGAAAAACGACCGTTGCACGTTTGTTAGCCCTTGAAACAAATTTCGCGTTTGAACAGGTTTCTGCTATTTTTACAGGAGTTTCTGAACTTAAAAAGATTTTTGAAGTTGCGCAGAGGCGTTTTATATCTGGGGATAAAACACTTCTCTTTGTTGATGAAATTCATCGGTTTAATCGTGCACAGCAGGATAGTTTTCTTTCTGTGATGGAAGAGGGTACTGTGGTACTTATAGGTGCAACAACCGAAAATCCTTCTTTTGAACTGAATGCTGCCCTTCTTTCGCGTGCACGTGTTTTAACATTTCTTTCTCATGATCATGAAAGTTTGGACATGCTTTTGAGGCGTGCTGAAGAAGTGGAGGGAAAAACTCTTCCCTTGGATAATGATGCCAGAGACGTTTTGATAGAGATGTCTGATGGTGATGCGCGGGTTGCGTTAACATTGGCAGAGGAAGTTTGGTCTATTGCGCCATTGGGAGAGATTCTTGATGTTGTTGCTTTGCAAAAAGTTATTCAGCGTCGTGCGCCTATTTATGATAAAGGACGAGATGGGCATTATAATCTCATTTCAGCGTTGCATAAATCCGTTCGTGGATCTGATCCTGATGCTGCGCTTTATTATTTGGCACGTATGTTGGATGCTGGTGAAGATCCTCTCTATATTGGGCGAAGATTGGTTCGTATGGCCGTTGAAGATATTGGTTTGGCGGATCCTCAAGCTCTTGTCATTTGTAATGCAGCAAAAGATGCCTATGATTATTTAGGATCACCAGAAGGAGAGTTGGCCTTGGCGCAAGCATGTCTTTATGTTGCAACTGCGCCAAAGTCAAATGCAGCATATCTTGCGTATAAAGCAGCACTGCGTTGTGCACGCAAAAATGGCTCTTTACCACCTCCTAAGCATATTCTTAATGCTCCTACGAAATTTATGAAGGAAGAAGGGTATGGAAGTGGTTATTGTTATGACCATGATGAACCAGATGCTTTTTCAGGACAAGAATATTTTCCCGAAAAACTTGGACGTCAGAGTTATTATAAACCAGTTGAGCGTGGTTTTGAGCGTGAAATTGTGAAACGTCTTGAGTGGTGGCAACAGTTGCGCAAAAAACGTAAAGATCAAAATAAAATTTGAGTTGAAATACGTTTTTTATTGATCTCTTATGTTATTGTATGAGAAATTTAGCTTATATCTTAAACATTTATTGCATTGCTTGTAGAGATTTTTTTTGATATTTTCAAAAGTGCATGTTTTTTCAAATTTAAATATGTCATTCAACTTTTAAGCTGCTTTATTTTTTTGGTTTTATTAAATAATATATTGACTTAAATGATAATTGACTGTTTCGTAAGTTGAATGAAAGTTTCAAATACCGTAAATTTCTCTCATCCCAAGTCTGTTATTTGTTGAAGCAATCAAGTTATTCGCTTGCATGTTACAAGCAGGATTAGCGTGTGATAAAAACTGTACAAGAAAGGACTAAAAATCCCTCTTATGAATTGTCTCAAGTGCCGAGAGTTGTTGCAATATTGGAGGATGATAAATAGTGTGATGGTGCCGGCTTTCTCCTTCCATAGAGTAAAGATGGTGGCGCCTAAAGGGTTTTGTAGTATACCACATTCATAGGTGTTGTCACAAAATGAGCTTGGAAGTTTTGAGAGATGTTTCTTAAATCAAGTGTATGAATATGCAACACAATAGCGTTTTGTTCTTCGATGCAATAGGGTATGAGGTTGATTGATGATGCGTTTTTTGTGTGATCAATAGCGGGAGAATTCTTAGTCTCTCAAGTATTTAATCAAAGGGATAAGCAGAAGGGTTGTAGAACATTGTGTTTAAAATTAAATTGTTCCTTTTCTAGAGAGATATAAATATGTTAACTATGCTCCCGTAGAGATATTACTTTATTAGAGTTTATTATGTGTCATAAGATAAGCAATGCCAATTCTTTATTGTGATGGTCATGAATGTTTATGGACATAATGTGGAGATAGGAATGGAAATAGTCTGTGAAACTCTAAACTCAAGCCTTTAGTTAAATTAAAAGTACAGTGTACACTAAAGTTTTAGGTTATTATGAATTCGGTCAAGGATATAATCGTGGATAAAACAAAAGCTCTCGATGCTGCTCTCTCACAAATTGAACGTTCTTTTGGTAAAGGCTCGATTATGCGTCTTGGGCAAAAAGAGCAGGTTGTTGAAATTGAAACAATTCCAACAGGGTCGTTATCCTTGGATATTGCTTTAGGGATTGGTGGATTACCGAAGGGGCGTATTGTTGAGATTTATGGACCAGAAAGTTCTGGGAAAACAACATTGGCTCTCCATGCTATTGCTGAGGCACAGAAAGGTGGTGGGATTTGTGCTTTTATTGATGCAGAGCATGCGCTTGATCCTATTTATGCGCGTAAGCTTGGTGTTGATTTAGAAAACTTGTTCATTTCTCAGCCAGATACCGGTGAACAGGCATTGGAAATTACAGAAACGTTGGTTCGTTCTGGTGCCGTTGATGTGCTTGTTGTGGATTCTGTCGCAGCTTTAACACCGCGAGCAGAAATTGACGGTGAAATGGGTGATGCTTTGCCCGGATTGCAAGCTCGGTTAATGAGTAAAGCGTTACGAAAATTAACCGCAGCAATTTTTCGCTCTAACTGTATGGTTGTTTTTATTAATCAAATTCGCATGAAAATTGGTGTGATGTTTGGTTCTCCTGAAACGACAACGGGTGGAAACGCTTTAAAGTTTTATGCTTCTGTTCGTTTAGATATTCGTCGCATTGGATCCATTAAAGATAGGGATTCAATCGTTGGTAATCAGACGCGCGTTAAAGTGGTGAAAAATAAATTGGCACCTCCATTCAAACAGGTTGAGTTTGATATTATTTATGGTGAAGGTATTTCCAAAGTAGGTGAATTGATTGATTTGGGTGTCAAGGTTGGTGTTGTGGAAAAATCTGGTGCATGGTTTTCTTATAATTCTCAGCGTTTAGGGCAGGGGCGTGAGAATGCAAAGCAGTTTTTACGTGAACATGTGGAAATAGCTACAGAGATTGAAGCAGCTTTGCGCCAAAATGCTGGTTTGATTGCGATTGAATTGTTAGAAAATGCAGGGTCAGAAAATATAGAAAGTGATGAAGCCATTTGATGGGGCGTTTTTTTCGTCTATAATTTTTTTTCTTTAAGATTTTTCTGTTTTTTTGTTTGAGTTTTTAAATACGCAGTCATTTTTTTCTCAATTTTTTAAAACAAATATTCCATTTTTGATTAAATTGACTCCATGCGTGGCTAAGAGGATTTAATGAGGGGGGATTTTTCTTTTATGGTTTTGTGCTGTATTGAGCAGGTGTCAACATGAATAGTGTTAATAATATTCGGTCAACATTTTTGGATTATTTTCATCGTAATGGGCATAAAGTTCTTTCTTCTAGTCCGCTTGTTCCGCGGAATGATCCTACACTTATGTTTACAAATGCAGGGATGGTGCAGTTTAAAAATGTTTTTACTGGACTTGAACAACCTTCTTATACGCAGGCAACAACGGCACAAAAATGTGTTCGTGCGGGTGGAAAGCATAATGATCTTGATAATGTTGGTTATACGGCGCGCCATCATACATTTTTTGAAATGCTGGGTAATTTTTCTTTCGGTGATTATTTCAAAGAAGAAGCTATTTTTTTATCATGGAATCTTTTAACAAAGGAATTTTGCCTGCCAAAAGATAAATTGTTGGTGACAGTTTATCAGAGTGATGATGTTGCTGCTGAACTGTGGCGTAAAATTTCAGGTCTTCCAGATGAAAAAATTGTTCGTATTGCGACGGCTGATAATTTTTGGTCGATGGGAGAAACAGGCCCTTGTGGGCCTTGTTCGGAGATTTTTTATGATCATGGTGATGAAATATGGGGCGGTCCTCCTGGAAGTGCTAATGAAGATGGGGATCGCTTTATTGAGATTTGGAATCTTGTTTTTATGCAGTATGAGCAAGTTTCCAAGGAAGAACGTGTTAACTTACCTCACCCTTCTATTGATACAGGCATGGGATTAGAGCGTATTGCTGCTGTTTTACAGGGCGTTCATGATAATTATGACATTGATCTTTTTCGTGCATTAATTGCTGCATCAGAAGAAATTACAGGGATTGAGGCAAAGGGTGATTTTATTGCCAGCCATCGTGTCATTGCTGATCATCTTCGCTCATCTGCATTTTTGATTGCTGATGGTGTGCTTCCTTCTAATGAAGGAAGAGGATATGTTTTACGTCGTATTATGCGTCGTGCTATGCGTCATGCGCATCTTCTTGGTGCTAAAGAGCCCTTAATGTGGCGACTTTTGACTGCTTTAATTCGCGAAATGGGACAAGCTTATCCTGAGTTGACACGTGCTGAATCTTTGATTTCAGAAACTTTAAGGTTAGAAGAAATACGTTTTCGTAAAACGCTTGAACGAGGACTTGGTTTGTTGAACGAAGCAAGTACCGATCTTAAAGAAGGAGACTATTTGAATGGTGAAGTTGCTTTCAAACTTTATGATACCTATGGTTTTCCGCTTGATTTGACGCAAGATGTTCTTCGTCGTCGCGGAATATCTGTTGACGTTGGTGCTTTTGATAAAGCGATGGAACGCCAAAAAGAGGAAGCACGTGCCAATTGGTCTGGTTCTGGAGAAGCTGTAACAGAGAAAATCTGGTTTTCTGTTCGTGATCAAGTGGGGGCCACAGAGTTTTTAGGTTATGAAACTGAGACAGCGAAAGGTATTCTTACAGCTCTTGTATGTGATGGTAAAATTGTTGATCATATTTCTTCAGATCAGAAAGCTATGCTTGTTGTTAATCAGACACCTTTTTATGGTGAATCTGGTGGGCAAATTGGTGATAGCGGTATCATTTCTGGTGAAAATTTTATTTTTAAGGTGCATGATACCCAAAGAAAGGGTGATGGTGTTTTTATCCATATTGGGGAGGTGAAATCTGGTCAGGCATCGAGGTCTGATTGTGTAGAATTAACGGTTGATATTGTTCGTCGTAAGAAAATTCGTGCGAATCACTCTGCTACTCATTTGTTACACGAAGCTTTACGCCAAACATTGGGGGACCATGTTACACAAAAGGGTTCTCTTGTATCGCCAGATCGGTTGCGTTTTGATTTTTCCCATCCAAAATCCGTTTCACCAAAAGAGTTGAAAAAAATAGAAGATTTAGCCAATGAGATTATTTTGCAAAATAGTAAAGTAATAACGCGCCTCATGGCTGTAGATGATGCCATTTCTGAAGGAGCCATGGCATTGTTTGGTGAAAAATATGGTGATGAAGTTCGCGTTGTTTCTATGGGGGAGCCACTTGAACAGGAAAGATTAAAAAAGCGTTGGTCAATTGAGCTTTGTGGAGGGACACATGTGGAGCGAACAGGTGATATTGGTTTAATTCATATTGTTTCTGAAAGTTCTGTTTCAGCTGGAGTGCGGCGTATTGAAGCTTTAACAGGCAAAGAAGCACGTCTTTATCTTAGCCGCCAAGATGAACGTATTCATGAAATCGCTGATCTTTTAAAAACTTCTTCTGCTGGTGTGGAAGAACGGGTGCGAATTTTGCTTGATGATCGTCGTAAACTTGAAAAAGAATTGAATGATGTACGCAAGAAAATGATGTTGAGTGGTGGGGTAACAGAAAGGAGCCAAGGTGATATTACCATCATCAATGGGCTTTCTTTTACTGGACGCATTGTTAAAAATATTTTACCACGGGATCTTAAGGCGCTCGTCGATTCTGAGAAAAAACAAATTGGATCTGGAGTGGTTGCTTTTATTAGTGTCTCGGAGGATGGAAAAGGGAGTGCTGTTGTCGGTGTTACGGATGATTTAACGGATAAATTAAATGCTGTAGATCTCGTTCGTATTCTTTCAGCGATGCTTGGTGGTAAAGGTGGAGGTGGCCGTTCTGATATGGCACAGGCTGGTGGTCCTGAGGGGAACAAAGCTGATGAAGCATTTGCGGCACTAAAAGATTTTCTTGAAAAAAATTAAATTAAATCATTCTGCATAGGTGTTTTTTACATTGTTATATTGGGTTGGCATCTATGTATCATGAATATCTGTCTGGTGTATTTCTGAAATGCAGATACAGCGTAATTGGGGGAAATACAATTGTAAAGATAAAGACAGTGTTTGTCTTTATCACCACTGTATCATTTGGCTTTATAGCTTCCAAGCGTTTTAGGAATCACCTTTTTAAGATAAGATAGACTATGCAGCACTTCATGCTTTGCTGTGTATTCTTTTACTAGGGAGACTAGTTATTGTGTTGCTCTTATAGATTTTTTGAAGAAACATCTCTTTTTATGAAAGGAATAGTACAAGATTTATTGCATACGATTATCCTTATAAAGTTAAAAGCTGTCATTATTCTATTAGTTTTCAAATGAATAAAATCTCTTTTCTTGAAAAGGCTTATAAAGAGTTGTTGTATCTTAGAGCTATTGTGTTGTTTTTATTTTGCTTGTTATGTACAAGAAAACAGTTTTTTGGTTTATTATTAAAAGGTTTTGAAAAGAATATTCTCCTATCTTTATAAATCTTTATTTCAAGTTATAAAGTAATGAATTATCAATATAAATCAAATGAATATCACATAAATCTAAAGATTTAGATTAATATCTAATTTATTTATGATAAAATTGCTTTAATGTATTGAATTATAATGATAATTTATCGTTTTATCTTTTGAATAAGAGCTACGAATATTCGTAGGGTTTTATTATTTCAAATTCTGTGTATGTTAAATTAATCAAAACCACTCATGAATGTCGTTGTGAAATGGGCTTAAGAGCATTGAAAAATGTTTCTTAAAAAAGTCATATGAATGTGCAAAACAATGATGTTCTGTTCTTTATGAGAGGACTATAAAGAACGTGATAAACAAAAGTGCAAAGCAATACATAATATTCATTATTTAAAAGATATTACTTTAGTTCGTTTTGAAATTCGTAAAGCTGAGTTAAAAGAAGACGGTAAAACTGGAAATTGTTTTTACCTTTACATTTTCCCTAAATGAGAATGTATACTCGTCAGTATGCACAGATATAGGAAAATATTTTTGTTCTAATCTAGTAAAATTGCAATAGCAGAGAAAATACTAAACTGTTTTAATATTTTTCTTAAATACCTAAAATGGATTGTGGCATTTTTAGAAATCTTTTTACTTGTATCATATATAAGAACTCTTATTGTATTGAAGAGGATTTTTTGGCTTGAAAAAGAGTATTAATTTTATGATGCTATGGCTTCATGTAAGGGGATAACATTTTCTCCTTCTCTTTCTGGTGGTTTGATTGTTAAACCACTTGCCTTTAAAAAATTAGAGAAACGTCCCCCTTTATCGATCAATTCTTGAAAGTTTCCTTTTTCCATTAAGTGACCATGATCCAGAAAGAGTATCACATCAGCATTGCGTACTGTTGAGAGGCGATGTGCTATAATAAAAGTAGTGCGGTTATGGCTTATGCAATCGAGAGCATCTTTGACACGTGCCTCTGTTTCAACATCAAGAGCGCTTGTTGCTTCATCTAGAATGAGAATAGGGGCATTTTTTAAAACAGCGCGTGCAATTGCTAGTCGTTGTTTTTCTCCACCTGATAATTGAGATCCTCGTTCGCCCACCATTGTGTTATAACAATCAGCTTTTTTTAGAATAAAATCGTGAGCTTCTGCTATTTTTGCTGCTTCATAAAGTTCTTCATTCGTTGCGCTCGCTTTTCCTATTGAAATATTGTCATGAATAGTACGGTTGAAAAGACCCGAGTCTTGAAATACTGTTGCTAGAGATTTGCGTAAAGATTCGCGATTGATTGAGCATATATTTATTCCATCAATGGAGATATGCCCAAGGGTAGGGTCGTATACGCGCTGCAACAGATTGATCAATGTTGTTTTTCCAGCCCCTGTTGGTCCTACAATCGCAACAGTTTGTCCTGCTTTAACTTCAAAGGAAATATCAAAAACACCTTGAGAAGAATTTGGGAATTGATAGGTCACGTGATGAAATTGTATGGCGCCTTTAACATTTTGGAGGGAAGGAAGATTTTGCGGTTCGTTAACATGAAAGGTTGAGTCTTCCATTTCAAAAAATTCTTGCAGTTTTGCTTGTGAGGATATTGCACAATTAATAAAATTGCTCATTTGGTCTAGGCGGCTAATCATGAGTTGTGCAAATCCAACAAAAGCAACGACTTCACCTACTCGTAATTGATCTTTTGCAACAAAAAAAGCTCCAAGGAGAAGAACACAAACGATTGAAATTGTTGAAGCCATTCGATTTAAGCCACTGGCGAGCGCCCACCAATTGAGAACAGGATTTTGTGCTTTAAGAAGAGCATTTGTATGTTGATGCAGTATGGAAGTTTCTTCTTTTATTCGGTTATAACTTTGTACAATGGAAACATTAGAGATTGAGTCACTGACATGTTTAAAAAGGTTATGATGATAGCATTCTACAGCGGCTTGTCCGTCTTTTGTTTTTCGCATCACTAAACGTGCAATTAATACATAAATGATGGCAAGCACAACCAAGACTATTGAAAGACGCCAATTCATATTAAACGCTATGGGGATGAGAACCAATAAGGCGACAAGCGTTGAGAGATGTTGGCGCATAAAATCAAGCCATATGGTTGACATGGAATCTATTGCGCGCAAAAGTGTATGGAGTGCGTTGGAAGTTCCACGTTGTTGATGCCAAATTAAAGGCATGGCAATGATACGTTCGAAAGATTCCGTTAAAACCGTTAAGCGGCGTCTATGGGCTAAGCGGTCAGCACCGCGAGCAACAAGGACATAAGCAATAATATGTGAAAGTCCAAAACAAACCCAAATGGCAAGAGTAGGGATGATAGCTGTTTTGTCTGTAATAGAATCAATAACTTGTCCAAATAAAATAGGTTCTGCAATAGTGATAATAGCTAATATAACATTAGCGGTACAGATTAAAAGGGATGCATTTTTTTCTCTATTTAGGTAAGTGAGAACACGTGCATAGGTTTTGAATAAGGACACGGTTAATTATCTCCATTCGCTATTAAGCGTAAAGGCTGTTGATTTTTACAACGCTTAGTTTTTAGCTAATAAAATTTGGACGTTAAGAAAAGGAAATTTTGGATACTAACTGTAATATGGTGTGATAAAACCAACTAAAATATGAATTTTTGTGTTTATAAAGGCGCAAAAATAGATCAATAAAATTATCAGGTAAGGGAATTTTCATGGCAGGCATAGAAATAAAAAAAGTTGAGGCAGATGAAAATGGAATGCGCTTAGATCGCTGGTTTAAAGTGCATTATCCAGGACTTGGTTTTGGAGCTTTGCAAAAATTGTTGCGTTCTGGTCAGATACGGGTTGATAGTGGACGTGTTAAAGCTGATACGCGTCTTTGTATAGGGCAAGCTGTTCGTATTCCACCTCTCCCTATTAATGACAAGGAGAGTCTTTCAATAACGGATAAAACACTTCGTGGGCAGGATGATGGGACCGTTTTGAAAAAAATGCTGCTTTATGAAGATCCAAAGGTATTTGTTTTTAATAAACCAGCTGGATTGGCTGTACAAGGAGGCTCTGGTTTAACACGTCATATGGATAGTATGCTTGAGGTATGGCGCAATAAAAAAGGTGAAAAGCCGCGTTTGGTTCATCGTCTTGATCGTGAGACGTCGGGTGTGCTTATTGTTGCGCGATCAAGGGGAGCTGCTCAGTCCTTAACTGCTGCTTTTAGAGCGCGAGAAACAAAAAAGACTTATTGGGCGTTGGTTCGGGGCGTGCCTAAAAAAAAGCAGGACAAAATTTCAACGTGGATGGTTAAGGAAATGACAGCACAAGGTGACAAAATGCGTGTTTGTGAACATGGGGAACCAGATTCATATCATGCGGTTTCTTACTATCGCGTTTTAGATACGCGAGGGCGGGCTCTTTCGTGGCTTGAAATGGAACCCTATACAGGGAGAACACATCAGCTTCGTGTGCATGCAGCCCATATGGATCATCCTATCATTGGCGATACAAAGTATTTTTTTTCTGATAGTAATTGGACATTACCAGGAGGAATTCAAAATCGTCTTCATCTTCATGCACGTCGTATTCGTATTCCGCATCCTTCAGGAGGAATATTGGACATTGTTGCACCTTTACCACCTCATATGGTCCAAAGTTTTAATCTTTTATCTTTTAATGAGAGTGATGCTGAAACCGACTAAACAAACTTCATTTGTTCTTTTTGATTGATACAAATTTTATCTATAAATTTGATAAGATGAATAGGGCATCATTTGAAGAAAGTTTTTGATAAGTCAATAGCTATGAGAAAATTGTGTTTTTGAGTGATGAAATTTTCGAATATCATGGCTTTCTTTCTACAGCTCTTTATCCATATTGATTGTATTGTTATTTTGGATATGATGTATCGTTTAATAATCTGAGTTTATGAAGCTGCTCCTTTGAATTATCTACAGAGGTCATATATTGGGGAGGCGTGTCTGTTGAGGGAGATGAGTTAGATAAAATCTGAAAGATATTTACTAAAATAGTGAAAGCAATTTTAGTTTTTTCATGGGGAATAATGGAGGCATTTTATAGTAATGCTGAGGGAAAGTAGCCTCTCAAAAAATTCCTATTGTCAAGGATTTTTGTTTTGTTATCAATGTGGTTTGATATGCTTATAGTATAGATTTATGCTTTGTATCTTTGCTTACACAATGAAGCCTTCTTAGCAAAGCTCTCCTTTCAATGACCAATTATTTTTCTACTTACTTAGTTTATCCAAAAGATTATCTTTCATAAAAGAAGAAATAAGTTTTTAGTATCTTAATGCTTCATTGAAGTGAACTCATCACATTGAAAAAATATCTAGACAAAAAATTGGAGATAAAACGTCAGGCGCGTTTTATTGCTCTAAGGAGGGCTTGAACACTTCTGTTTTTTCTAGTGAACAAAAACAGATATTTATTATGGAAACATTCAAAGGGGGGATAAGTTGAAATTAGGAGTGACTGATGGGATCATTATTGATTGACGTTAATAACGTCTCAAAAATATATCGCAACATTGACAGAGGAATTGGTTTTAAAAACAAGGTCTTTTCTCTCTTCAAGCCGGTTTATACAAATCATCATGTGTTAAAAGACATGAGTTTCACCCTCTTTTCAGGGCAATCGTTAGCAATTCTTGGCCCTAACGGAGCGGGTAAATCGACACTGATTAAAATACTTTCTGGTATACAATACGCTGATGAGGGATGTGTTAAAGTCCTTGGTGTTGATCCTTATAAAGCGAAGAAAAATCTGTTCAAGTCTTTGGGTGTGGTCTTTGGTCATAAGAATTGTTTATGGTGGGATTTGCCCTTACGCTACAGTCTGGATATGGTTCAACCATTATATGGTCTTGAACGCGCCTCTTTTACCCGTGATCTTAAAGAGATCGCTGAGTTACTGGGCCTTG
The DNA here is from genome assembly GCF_042195605.1 of Bartonella sp. AP88HLJMH. Classification (NCBI taxonomy): domain Bacteria; kingdom Pseudomonadati; phylum Pseudomonadota; class Alphaproteobacteria; order Hyphomicrobiales; family Bartonellaceae; genus Bartonella; species Bartonella sp. AP88HLJMH. Next base: position 27,779 of record NZ_JBHIOR010000009.1, read on the forward strand.
AGCATATTATGGATAAGCCAGTGCGGATGCTTAGTCTGGGTGAGAGAGTGAAAAGTGAATTGGCATTTAATCTCTCCTTTAGACCTAAACTGTTGTTTCTCGATGAGCCAAGTATTGGTCTTGATATTACATCTAAGCATGAAATCAGGGAGCTTCTTAAAAAACTGAAAAAGGAGCGTGGCACTGGATATATCATCACAAGTCATGATATGGGAGATATTGATGGATACGTTGATGATATTATTCTCTTGCATAAAGGAAAGAAACAGTTTCATGGTAATCTTCACGCGCTTAAAAATGTCATCCCTTCTTTGGTGAGAATAACGTTTTTTTGTGAACACATGGCTGTACCTTCAGCTGTTGTAGAAAAAATTGATGAGATTGCGTTGAAATTATCTACTTCTTTAAAAGATAAGCACTTTAACGCTGAAGAATGCTCGCTGGAGGTTTCGCTGCCCCGTGAGGATTTTGCGCGTTTTGTACGCGAAATTACAACCAAATTGAACTGTACGTTCTCTGTATCCACTCCCTCGCTTGAAGAGATGCTCCGTGTTAAATTTAAAGAATTTATCTAACCACTGCTTTGGTATGTTTCTTTTTGCCAAGAATGGATTACTCACTGTTCTAAGTGATAGAGCAATGTTTTTTACCGATATTATCATTGGGACACTTTCGCCATTTGTTATTCAACTTCTATTATGGAATGCACTTTTCTCTGATACGGGCAACACCATAAATGGCTTTAGCTTTTATGATATGATGTATTATTATGCTTTTGCTTTAGTCCTAGGTCGCTTAAATAATGGTTATAATGTGATTAAGTTTTTCTCTCATCATGTTAAAGAAGGCCAATTAGAAGTATATCTTACAAAGCCCTTTAGTTATATGACACAAATGCTTTTTACTTTTTTAGGGGAGAGTGTATTATATAGCATCCCATTATTGGCTCTTTTTATTGTTAAGCTTGTTTTATCCTATGAAAATATTCTGGGATTGGTCATCGCTTTTCTGTTCTTTTTTCTGGTTGTTATTCTATCACAATTGCTTTGTTTTTTACTCTCTTTTGGAATTGCCTTATTAAGCTTTTGGGTGATTGAGTACAATATATTACTCTCTTTCAGTATTCTCAGTTCAACGCTTCTAGGGGGTGTTCTTTTACCACCATCTTTTTGGCCGGTGTGGCTTATTCCACTTATGCAATTTAATCCTTATCGTTTCATGATATCAGCTCCTGCCGAGTTTTTTGCGACGCAAAATTTAGCGTTGTTTCAGCAGTTTATTTTCGGAAGTTTTACTTATATTTTGTGTTTTTTATGCTTAATTCATATTGCTTGGAATAAAGGGATGAAAGCATATAATGGAGCGGGTGGTTGAGATGAAAATAATCCTTCATTTTATCAGTCTGAATATTCGCCGACAGATTGTTTATGGTAAGAATTTGGCTGGGGAGTTTATTCTTTCTCTATGCTATTATTTTATTCAATTCGTATTTATTGATAGAATATCTTCTTTTTCAGGAAAGATCGGTAACTATAGCAGAGATGAAATCCATTTTATCTTTGTTGTCTTTGTTTTACTTGGAATATTTTTGAATATTTTTACTAATTCTATTGAAACGTTTTTTGAAAAAGTAGCGGATGGTAAAATTGAACCATACTTGATAAAGCCCGTTTCAATCTGGTTGTTGATGTTATTTGGTTGGTGTAAACCTCTTAATCTGATCAAGCTCTTTGTTCTTTATGTTAGTGCCTATTTATTTGTATCATTACCGAATATATCCGATCTTAAGCTAAGATGGATCTCTTTTATTGTTGCAATATTTTGTGTTTTTATCGTCAATATTTGTTTTTTCATGATGTTTAATTTTGTAACATTTATTATTAGCCGTAAGATGCCTGTCGAATATTTTCATGAAATGATTTACGAGCTTTCATTTGTACCAATAGGAATTTATCCTTTAAGCATCGTAAAATGGCTTTTGTTTATGCTTCCTATGGCTTTTTCTGCTTCCTTGCCTGTGTCATTGTTGCTTGGTAAAGGCGAATGGAATATTGGATATCTTCTGTTGAGCGCTTTTCTTTCCATGGTCATGACTTTCATAAGTTATAAGAAAACAATGCGTAAATTTAATGGATTAGGGGGATGAGATGAAAGTCAGCATGATTATAAAAATAAAAAATTGAGTGAAAATTCTATCGTACTGTAAAATATCGTTATTTATGCTGGCGGTATAAGGCATGTAAAATTTACACATGAGGATTTTTTATTAGACATATTCATGCATAAAATCGGTTGTATTTCTATAGCTATGAGCAAAGAATTTACAATAAAAATCAGAGAATTAAATTTCTTGGTTTTAGATTAGTTTGAGTTTAGATGGCTGCTTGATGACACAAGCCAATGGTAAGATGGTGTACAATATTAGTAGTGCTTTCTTCTCCGAGCAAAATTTATTTTTGTTGCGTTTATAGTGCTAAAAAATTGTCAAAGATGGGTAATTTTTATATGTGCAAAATGTGGTTATTCGTGCGGATTTTGTTGGTACATTCAATATATTATTACGTGGATGAGTTTTTGCTTAAACAATAAGAAAATTGACAGAATAAAGCTTTTAAGTTGCCCGATAGAAAGCTAAGAGCTTCGCCAAACAACATAATAGCAATTATCAAGACAACAATCACATAGAGATTTTTCAGCATGCTGAGCAGTCAAAATTCAGTTAATAATTGCTTGGAAATAAAAGGATTCACCAATCCAAGCAGGCAAAAACGATGGTAACGCAACTGAGTTCAATAACATAATTAAATATATTTCTTTGTTGTACTTGTTAACTAATGGAATTATACCTAATTTTATTGTGAATTTCTTATTTTATGTTATGATTTTATTTAATATAAAGATAATTATTATGTAATATTTTAGTGTTATTATAAATATTATTATTTAATTAAATATATACAATATAAACATAATATATTTATATTATTTTAAAAAGTAATTAAATAAGATATTATTTTTTAAAAAATTATTTTCTATTTTTTTAATATTAATAAGCTCATTTTTCAATTTTTCTTAACAATGATAAGAGAAAAATGGAGTTTTACATCCTCTTTACAATAAATAAAAATGATACTTTAATCTGGTTTTGCTCTCTAAGCTTAGAGCTATACAAATGTTATTGCTTATCATTAATAAAACTAATGTGATTGATGGCGTAGAGATTACAAAGGGCTAATTTTTTTTGCATGTAATTCATATCTTTTACAAGACTTTAAAAATAACACAGAAAAAATGAGAGAGGAAGGAATAGTGAACAAGAGTGATAAGCTTTTTCATTTTCTAGTGTTATGATTACTTTTGTATTTTACGGTTCATTCATTGTATGTATGATCAATTCCAAAATTTTTATTTTAAGCTTATAGTGAATCTATATTTTAGTCTGTTATTGAAGTGTTGTCGTGATTGAGATTACAATATCACAGTAGTGAACACTCTGATTTAATAGAGAAGATTGTTTGCTAGCAAATAATCTATCCATATCAACGTTATTTAAATTTTTTTCCAAAATATATATCTATGTTAATTTTCGTGATTGATATCTTTTCTAAGATGAAAAGGGGCATGAGCTGATTTGAATATCCATAAATTTTTCGTATTAACTCAAAAAATATACGATCACATCATTTTACGGCTATTCTAGATTATCATTTTGATAAACTGAATAAGTATAGCGATGCGTCTTACAAATATTTGCAAAAATGCTTTTATTGGACATTATTAAATTTTTTATGATTTATATTTTTAATCATTTTATCTTGGTTAGAAAGAAGGTGTATTCATTTTTATTTCTCTATTTTATCTTAGAGTCGTGGAATTATATTAATGTTAGAAATTTATAATTGTGGAAGACAATGAACTTTATTAAAATTATTCCACGTTCTTGTAGAAACGCATGGCTGTGAAATCGTTGAAATGTGTAATAGCTTATGGCATTAGATTTGGCGCATTCACCAAAGTTATCCCTTATCTTACCTAATTTAGCTTTTTCAATCAAAGAGTTAAGCTGGTGCTTACGCTAATTGTAGCTGGGGCAAATATTTTTTCTCAATCTATCCTAAGGAAAAATTATTTTATAAAAATATTTATTTTACTATATTATACAAAAAAATAAAAATATTATGTGTAACTAAAAAACAACATATTGATATTTTTAAATATTATAAAATCATAATAATATTTATGATAATAAAGCTAAATTTATAATAAAAACAATAAAATAATTTTATTTTAATATATTTTTATCATTAAACTACATAATGTAAAGTACAAATAAAATAATTGACAATTATTAAATAAACATGTAACGGATATATTGTAAGTGTAATATAATATAAAATTAACAATTAAAATAAAATTATTAATTAAATTTTGTATTATATTTTTATTATCAGAAGATAAATATACTTTATCGATAGATAACGGAATGTTTTCTATTTAGAGGGGGCGGTAAAGAAAATTTATTTTACTAAATATTGTAATTAGGTGGTTATGATGAAAATATTCAAGCATTGTATAGTATGTTTTGTTGCAGTAGCGATTTTCTTTTCACAGATTTTAAGAGCCAATGCTGATTCTTTAAATGGCAGATTTCAAAATGCTGGTTTTATTTCTGTAATGACACAGGAAAATAGAGTTATTAAAGCTGTTGATATGATTATTAGCCAGTTTGGAGGACAAGGGGCTGAGAAAAATGTCCAAAAAGTTGCGGGTTTAATGGGGTTGGAGACAGCGATTTTTGGTCTCATCGCATATCTTGTATATTTCTTTACTAGAAAGCCACCGAGTCCTAACAGAGAGACAGGTGGAAGAACATTCGATGCTTTTGCTCATAGTTCATGGGCTTTGAATTAAAAGATATTATCCTTGATAAACTTTGAATTATGCTGTTATTGAATGTTTTATATTAAATAAACCGTGATATTTAATCACGGTTTATTTATTTTTTTTAATCTTAATGACCTTGATAAGTTTATCCTTTTATATCATTAAGATATTGTTTTGTGGATGCCAGTATATGGTGCATTAAATTCAGCTAATCAGTTGCTTTTTAAATTTACTTAAATTTTTTTCTCTTCAAAATGCGCATTTGAGCTAAGTTTGTGGTTGATATTTTTTTTATGATGAAAACGCGAATGCATTAATTGAGATATCCATAAACTTTGTATATCAACTCAAAAAATACAAGGTCACACAATCTTACGACTATTTGTGGGTTTTATGTTGATGAACTGAATAAGTATAGCGATGCGTCTTACAAATATTTGCAAAAATGCTTTTATTGGAATCTTTTAATCTCTTTGTGGTTTACAATTCATTTTATCATTTTATCTTAAGCAAAGAGAATGTGGATTCATTTCTATTTCTCTATTTTATCTGAGAAGGGTGGAGTTATACGAATGTCAAAAAAAGTCATGATCGTGGAAGATAATGAGCTTAATATGAAGTTATTTCGCGATCTTGTAGAAGCGAGTGGTTATGAAACCGTTGAAACACGTAATGGTCTTATGGCATTAGATTTGGCGCGTTCATCAATGCCATCTCTTATCCTTGTGGATATCCAGTTGCCAGAGGTCTCTGGAATAGATGTTATTAAACAATTAAAAGAAGATGAAGAACTTCGATCAATCCCCGTTGTTGCTGTAACAGCTTTTGCTATGAAAGGCGATGAGGAGCGAATTCGTGCCAGTGGATGTGAAGAATATATGTCAAAGCCTATTTCTGTCCCTCATTTTATTACAATGGTAAAGCATTTCTTGGACTAAAGCTTGTTAAGTGATGATAGAAAAAATATTGAAAAGCTTATAAGATTGCTAAAGTTGTCGCGTAAATATTTTTGTGCTTTAGCACGTCGATATATTACAAGTTAGTAAAACAGATTTAAAAAATTGAAACTGAAGTTTTGAATTTTTTCGGTCTATTTTTCTTGCCTTTTATCTTAAGAGAAGAGGTTGTTTTGCATTCTTGTTTTTTCTAATCGGTATAGATTTGTTCCTACATTCATCTAAAAGTCTGTTTTAGCAGTTTAAAAAAGCCCCGTTTTTGTCCGAGGCTTTATGCATTGCAAAAATTGAAATTAACGCTTTGAGAATTGGAAAGAACGACGTGCTTTTGCTTTACCGTATTTTTTACGTTCAACAACACGACTATCACGGGTAAGAAACCCACCTTTTTTCAAGATTGAGCGAAGTTCTGGTTCGTAATAGGTTAAAGCTTTGGAAATGCCATGGCGCACTGCACCGGCTTGTCCAGAAAGACCACCGCCTGCAACGGTTGCAATAATATCAAACTGGGTATCCCTATTTGTTGCAACAATTGGTTGACGAAGAATCATTCTAAGAACAGGACGAGCAAAATATTTGTCAAATTCCTTATTGTTGATCGTGATTTTTCCAGAACCTGGTTTAATCCATACACGCGCAACAGCGTCTTTACGCTTTCCTGTTGCGTAAGCACGTCCTTGTGAATCAAGCTTCTGCACGTGAACAGGAACAACATTTTCATGTGTTTCTGTAATACTTGTTACTATGCTAAGCTCAGAAAGAGAATTAATTTCAGCCATAATCAAGCAATCCTTTTGTTTTTGCGGTTTAAAGCACCAACGTCAAGAGATTCAGGCTGTTGTGCTTCATGTGGATGTTGGCTTCCAGCGTAAACACGTAGATTCTTCAATTGACGGCGACCAAGAGGCCCTCGAGGAATCATGCGCTCTACTGCTTTTTCAATAACGCGTTCGGGAAAACGCCCCTCAAGAAGTTGACGTGCTGTACGTTGTTTGATTCCACCAATATAGCCGGTATGCCAATAATATTTTTTATCCGTATATTTTTTGCCAGTGAGAGCTATTTTATCTGCATTAATGACAATAACGTTGTCACCATCATCAACATGTGGAGTAAATGTAGCTTTATGTTTGCCACGTAAGCGGTTAGCAACAAATGTGGCAAGACGACCCAAAACAAGGTTTTCTGCGTCAATAATAACCCATTTTTTCACCACTTCAGTTGGCTTTTGTGAAAAAGTTGCCATAGAAGTATCCTTTATTAGAACCCTTTTAATATAAGGGAATTTTTACTGTTTTGCGTTGAAAATTGTTACCATAGCGAAATATTTAACGCATACTACTTGCTCTGATATAATGTCTTTTGATTGACGTCAAGAGAAAATAAAAACTTTATAAAACAACATGTTACAAGAAAGGTATTATAATACCCCATTAAAAGAAGTTTGTAGACCATTTAAACTTAAAATGAATGTTGCAAAAGACTATTTTATCTTTAACGCATGATTGTATTTTATCGTTCTTCATTATAAAATAAGCAATAATGCAGTGGTCTCGTTATTTTCTCAATGTTGAATCTTCTGCTTGTGGTCAAGCTTGGTTAGATGCCCTTGATATTCAAGGGATAAATAACGCGCGCGCTATTTCTCAAAAATTTGGCTTTCCAGATCAGTTAGCTCGAGTACTTTCAGCAAGAGATGTGGATGAAGCTGAGGCTGTTGCTTTTATTAATCCAACATTACGTACGCTTATGCCTGATCCAGAAAGTTTTAGGGATATGCAATGCGCTGCAGAGCGTATTGTTAAGGCTCTTCTCAATCAAGAACAGGTTGCTGTTTTTGGTGATTATGATGTTGATGGTGCTTGTTCATCGGCACTCATAGCGCGTTTTTTTCGTTATTTTGGTATTGAAGTCAAAATTTATATTCCTGATCGTATTGTTGAAGGCTATGGTCCGAATGAACAAGCAATGAGGATGCTTGTGCAAGAAGGCGCTCGGTTAATTATCACTGTTGATTGTGGCGCAAACAGTCCAGATGCCGTAAAAGCAGCGAGGCTTGCTGGTGCTGATGTTGTGATTTTAGATCATCATCAAATGTCAGAGATTCATCAAGAAGCTATTGCTCTTGTCAATCCTAATCGTCCTGATGATTTTTCTAAACAGGGGCATTTATGTGCAGCTGGTGTTGTTTTTGTTACGTTAGCTTGGGTTCATCATTTGCTGCGGAAAAAACAATTCCAAGGGCCGCTGCCTGATCTTTTAAGTATGCTTGATCTTGTTGCATTGGCAACCATATGTGATGTCGTTCCATTACAGGGGGTTAACCGTGCTTTTGTGATAAAAGGGCTTCAAGTTGCTCGTTCTATGCATAATCTAGGAATAACAGCTTTAACAAAGGTTGCACGAATAGGGGAGCCGCTTAATGGTTTTCATTTAGGTTTTTTATTAGGTCCTAGAATTAATGCAGGAGGGCGCATTGGTGATCAAGCTTTGGGAGCACGTTTGCTTAGCTGTGAGAATAAAGATGAAGCGGACAGAATAGCAGAACAATTAGATCGGCTTAATCAAGAACGCCAAGAAATGGAGAATATTCAATTAGCACAAGCGGAATCCTATATTGCTTCTCTTTATCAAGGTCAAGAAACACCATTGTCACTTGTCATTTCTCATAAAGAATGGCATCCGGGGATTATTGGTATTCTTGCTTCCCGCCTCAAAGAGCGTTTTTTTTGTCCTGTTTTTGCTATTGCTTTGAAAGAAGATGGAAATGGCGTAGGGTCGGGACGCTCAATTAATGGTATAGATTTAGGAGCAATCGTTCGTGAAGCTGTTACACTCAATTTATTAGAAAAAGGAGGGGGGCATAGTATGGCAGCAGGAATTACAATTCAATCAACAAAAATTGAAATTTTTCGAAAATGGCTAGAAGAAAAAGTTTCTTTAATGGTTTCACAGTTGCGTGCAAAAAAATCTCTTAGTATAGATGGTTCTCTTTCTGCTTCTGGTGTTAATGAAGCGCTGTTTGAATTGCTTGAAAAAGCAGGGCCATTTGGGGCAGGGAATGCAACACCTGTTTTTGTTCTTCCCTCTCATCGACTGGTGAATCTATCTGAAGTTGGTAAAGGACATCTTCGCCTCATTGTATCTAATGTTGAAGGAAAAAAACTACAAGGAATAGCTTTTCGTGCTGTAGGGACATCGCTAGGTGATTTTCTTTTTGAAAATATTGGTGAAATGATTCATTTAGCTGGTCATCTTAGTTTGAATTATTGGAATGGAACGATCAATCCGCAACTGCGCGTGATTGACGCAGCCGCAGTGGTTTGAAAGGGATATTTTTTATATTAGATGTCTAGATTAGAAGCAAAAGTAGAGTTTTCTTGTATGAAACGAAATCGTGCTTCTGGTTTTGTTCCCATGAGACTTTCTACAGTCTTTTTCGTTTCTTGCATTTCCACGGCATCAATAGAAACACGAAGCAATGTACGTTTTTGAGGATGCATAGTCGTTTCTTTAAGTTGTTCTGCGCGCATTTCACCCAGCCCTTTAAAACGCCCGATTTCGATTTTAGCTTTTCCAGTAAATTCAGTTTTGAGCAATTCATCCTTATGAATGTCGTCACGAGCATAAGCAACTTTTCCTCCTTGCGATATTCTATAAAGGGGAGGGACGGCAAGATATAAATGTCCCTGATGAATAAGGTCAGGCATTTCTTGAAAGAAGAAGGTAATGAGCAGTGACGCAATATGAGCACCATCAACATCAGCATCTGTCATGATGATAATACGTTCATATCTGAGATCTTTTTCACGATACTTGGAGCGTGTTCCACATCCAAGAGCAAGGATCAGATCGCTAATTGTTTGGCTTGAGTTCATTTTTTCATGTGCAGCACTGGCGACATTTAAGATTTTACCACGAAGAGGTAAAATTGCTTGGTTTGCTCTATTTCTTGCTTGTTTAGCAGATCCTCCTGCAGAATCCCCTTCAACAATGAATAGTTCAGCACCCACAGCATGGTTCTGGCTACAATCTGCAAGTTTACCGGGCAGACGTAATTTACGGACAGCAGTTTTTCGACTTATTTCTCTATCTTGGCGTCGTCTAACACGTTCTTCAGCACGTTCGATAACCCAATCGAGAAGTTTTGTTGCTTCTTGTGGGGAATTTGCTAACCAATGATCAAAAGGATCGCGAATTGCATTCTCAACGATACGCTGTGCTTCAATGGTTGCTAATCGATCTTTTGTTTGTCCAACAAATTCAGGGTTACTGATAAAGACTGAAAGTATTGCGGCTGTTGAAATCATAATATCGTCAGACGTAATAATCGTTGCGCGCTTGTTTCCTATTAACTCAGCGTAGGATTTCAATCCACGCAAAAGAGCTTGACGTAATCCTATTTCATGTGTTCCGCCTTCTCCTGTAGGAATCGTATTGCAGTAAGATTGCACACAAGAATCACCACCATGCCAAGCGATAGCCCACTCAACGGAGCCATGGCCATTATTGTGTTGTGTTTTGCCAGAAAAAATTTCTGACGTTACTCGATATTCATCTTTTAGTGACGAAAGTAAATAGTCTTTAAGCCCATCGGGAAAATGAAAAACAGCTTTTTCAGGAATATTTTTTGCGCCTTCAAGTATGACGGGATCACAAGACCAGCGAATTTTTACGCCACCAAAAAGATAGGCTTTGGAGCATGTCATCTTATAGATTTTTTCTGGATCAAAAGCTGCTTTTTCACCAAAAATTTCATGATCAGGATGAAAACGAACGCGTGTACCACGACGATTATAAACATCTCCCAGATCTTCCAATCCAGATTGAGGAATACCGCGTGAGAAACGTTGGCGGTAAAGTTTTCGTTCTCGTGCAACTTCAACTTCCATATCATCAGAAAGAGCATTGACGACAGAAATTCCTACTCCATGAAGTCCACCTGCAGTTTGATAAGCCTTTCCATCAAATTTTCCCCCTGAGTGGAGTTGTGTCATAATAACTTCAAGAGTCGATTTCTCAGGCATTTGAGGATGATTTTCAACAGGAATACCGCGTCCATTATCTGTAACGGTTATATAACCGTTCCTATCTAATGAGACCTCAATAGAATCTGCATAACCCGCAACAGCTTCATCCATCGCGTTATCAATAATTTCGGCAAATAAATGATGAAGCGCTTTACTGTCTGTTCCACCAATATACATTCCAGGGCGTAAACGTACCGGCTCTAAACCCTCAAGAACTCGAATAGAGAGGGCATTATAGTCATCTTCTTGCGTATCTTTTGCACTTTTTCTTGAAATCATCGCGTTTGATTTCATTGGAGACTGCAGAGTGTTTTCTTTTGTATTTACCCGAGATTGGGCTTTATTTAAAACACTAAAAAGATCCTTTTTGTTATCGCTCATAGCGTTTAACTATCCACCTCATAAAATCAAATATTTATTAAAATAATTTTATGCCTGTTTTTTATTTAAAAATCAATGCACTTAGGAAACATCGATTGTTGGACCAAAAATTTTTTCAAAAGCGTGTTTGAGAGCAATATCAATATCATGCATTGCTACAGGGCAACCTAGATCAAGAAAGCTTGTTACACCGTGGTTTGTAATTCCACAAGGAACAATTCCTGAATAATGGGCTAAATTAGGATTAACATTGATAGAAACTCCATGAAAACTTATCCATTTGCGCACTCGAATGCCAATAGCTGCAATTTTATCTTCGGAAGAAAGATCATTTTGTTTTGATGGGCAATGAGACTGTTTAACCCAGACACCAACGCGATCTTCTCTGCGTTCGCCTTTAATATTAAAGTTGGCAAGCATCTGTATGATCCATTCTTCTAATGCACTAATGAAAGCACGAATGTCTTGTTTCCGGCGTTTAAGATCAAGCATGATATAAGCAATACGCTGTCCTGGACCGTGATATGTAAATTCACCTCCACGTCCTGCTTCATAAACAGGGAATAAATTAGGCGCCAAAAGATCTTTTTTATTTGCACTCGTTCCCGCTGTATAAAGGGAAGGGTGTTCGAGAAGCCAAACTTGTTCATGCGCAGTTTTTGCAAGAATTTTTTCTACACGTTCTTGCATATAACGCAGAGCTTCAGGATACTCAACTAGATGATCGCTTATTTTCCATTCGACGGGTGGATTTTCTAGAATTGCATTAAAATGATGTGATAAGTGATTACGATCTGTATGTTTCAATTCACATGTCATGGGTAATATTTATCTTGATGTTTGAGTTTGTATTGTAATCAATAAAAGTGATTACAGAGTAAGGTATAGAATTGTTGAATAAAAGAGAATACGTTCATAAATTTTATCTTAAGAAGATTTGCTACGCTTAAAAATCCACGTTCCTTTTACCATCTTCCTGTTGCACCACCACCACCAGATGATCCACCACCACCCCTAAATCCCCCTCCACCTCGAGGACCACCGAACCTTCCACCAGGATATCTGCCACCGGCACTTAAGTTAAGAAACCAAGGTGTGAAGATGATCCCCAGCCAGAGATACTTTTGTGGACCCACTTTTTTACCAAAAATCATTGCAAGAATGGGCAAACCAACGACTATAAAGAGAATGAGAAACATAATTGCATTGATTACCATTTCTTCTTTTTCAGCTTGTTTACGTTGTTCTTCAACGATTTTAGCTTTTTCTTTGATGCGAAAAGTAAAATCAGAATCACTTTCTGTAATAACTTTGATAATTGTATCAACTGCTTCAGCAATTCCTTTTTGATAATTTCCTTCGCGAAAATTAGGAATCATGAAGCTATTAATAATGACAGAGGAAAGAGCATCTGTTAGCTCTCCTTCCAAACCATATCCAACTTCGATACGTGCTGTGCGTTCATTCGGTGCAATGACCAGTAATACACCATTATTGATCTTCTTTTGGCCTAATCCCCATGTACGAAAAAGAGAATTGCTGTACGTTTCTATATCGTTGCCCGAAAGAGTAGGGAGTGTTAAAAGAACAATTTGATCTCCCGTTTTCTCTTCGAGTGCTGCCAGTTTTTTTGTCAAGTCTTCCTTGGTTGCATTATCGAGCAAATGAGCCACATCATTAACATAACCTGTTAAATGAGGAAATTTTATTTGCGAACAAGCGATACTTCCCAATGCAGCAACTAAATACAGAGAGCAGATAAAAGCCCATAATTTTGGAAATACAATACGTTGCAAAGAGTATCGAAATGATTTCATTAATTAAAATTAACCTTTGGTGTTTGTTGGCTATCAGTATCGATGGTAAAAGTTGGCATAGGTTTAGCATCACGAAACCATAATTTTGCCCAAATCATCGTCGGCATTGTTTTGAGTGCAGTATTGTAGGCACGTACTGTTTCAATATAATCGCGGCGCGCAACGGAAATACGGTTTTCTGTTCCTTCTAATTGTGATTGAAGAGCAAGAAAGTTCTGGTTTGCTTTAAGATCCGGATAGTTTTCAACAACAGCCATAAGTCGCGAAAGTGCACTTGATAAATTTGCTTGATTTTTGAGATATTGCTGCATAACTTCTGGATTATTCAACATATCTGCATTAATGTTGACTTGCGTTGCTTTAGCACGTGCTTCAATTACATTTGTGAAAACGCTTTGTTCATGAGCTGCGTAAGCTTTAACTGTTTCTACAAGATTGGGGATGAGATCTGTACGACGTTGATATTGATTGAGCACTTCACTCCATGCTGCATGTGCTTTTTCTTCATTTGTTGGTATCGTATTAAATCCGCACCCACTTAAAAATGGCACTAACCATGCCAAAAGAATCACGATTGGAAATTTTTTTAATATTTTAAACATTGAAGAAGTTTGTACATTTAACATAAAGATGTCTCCACAGATATTTTATGTATTATATAGGGTTTATTTTCTTGGTGGAAAGTATTTTGAACTTTATAAACAGGCGTATTTATCAATAAATTGATATCTCTCTGCGTTTTAGGTACGCTTAAGTGACTTGTTGATGTTAAAATAATAATAGTAATATAGATGTCATCTTATAAAAGATCAATAATATTTATATCAATTATTATTACAGAAAAATATATTATTTTCGTAGGAGTTTTGGGTTTCGCAACGTGCAGATAACAATTGGAAAAGAGAAAAATGTAAGTATCAATCTTATGGAAAGATAGAAGGTCAGGGCAGTTCTTATTTTCCTCCTTTAGAAGTTATGTTTAATACATTGGATAAAAAGGCTTTTTTATTATGTATGGTAGTAATTGAGAAGGAGGGTGAAAGTCCTATGATAGAAAGTGTTCAGCGGCAAAGTGAAAAGTTTGATGGATTGGCTAATGATTATGATCGTCCTCGCTATCCCCTTACTTTATTTAAAACCATGCTCCATCCTTTTAAGAACAAAAAGCATTTGTCCATTGTGGATGTGGGTGCTGGGACAGGCATCGCATTAGAGGGAATTGTTAAATTTTTAGGAAATGAGCACCAATATCATGCTATCGATGTATCGGCAGATATGATTAAGCAGGGGCGAAAAAAATTTCCTACGGTGCAGTGGTATCAGGGCCGTGCCGAAGACCTATTGCCTCAAATTGGCGAGGTTGATCTTGTCATTGCAGCGCAAGCGTTTCAGTGGATGGATCGTCCCAAGTTGCTTCGTTCTGTTTCAGATCAACTTCGAGTCAATGGTGTCATGGCGGTTATTCAAAATAATCGTGATTTCAAGCATAGCGAATTTCTAGAGGCTTATGAGACATTGTTAGAGAAAATGAGTCCGAATTATTCCCGTTATTATCGTAATTTTGATTTTTTACAGGAAATGACTGATGGCTTTGGGGTAGATCCAGAAAAGATTTTTTTTCATACGCACAATTGGACGATGATGATCCCATCTGAAGCTTTTATTGGAATGAGCCGCTCTTCAACGCAAGCGCAACGCGCTATTGCTTGCTATGGGGAAGAATATTTGCGGCAATTGGTCGCATTGATAAAGAAATATGAAGTGCAAGGCAATTTGGAGCTTTTGTATCGAAGTGAGCTCTATATGTATGCAGGATAATCCGATATCGATGATTGCTTTTGCTCTTTTAGCACATCAGAGTGGGCGGTATTCAGGAAATTAACGCCTTATTAAGGCAGACTTTGAGGGCGAAAGTTTTTTTCTTCAGCATTCACATTGACATCTTATTACCGCTGATTTTCATTGTTCACTTGATATGAGAGAGTTTAAATAGAAAATTTATGCAGTGCATTATAGTATCGAAGCGCTTTTTTTACTGCAGTTTAACAACAGATTATTTTATAAAATAAGAAGAGGTAGATTGAATAGAAATATTTGATAATTCTTTGTTTTTATGATTTTTTTTTGTTATTAAATGAGAGTGTTTTTAATAAATTTTGACAAAAACAACTGAAAAAGTACAAAAAATTATCATAATCAGAAATTTGTAGTAAAAAAGGTAATGGCTTGGAAGCACCTTTAAAAAACAACTCATTTTGAAATTATCTCTAAATTCAGATTCAATATAACAAAAAAGTAAAATATAAATATGCTATATGAAGCATTTCTCTGTTTAAAAGATATAATATAAAACAATATATTAATTATTTTTTTTGATATAAGAAAACTTCTTTTATTTTCTATTTTAAATAACGGGTTAGGCCGATTCTTATGTGGTTTTATTGAAGATGTGTTTTTCAAGGTTTAATCTGGCGCTTTAAATACAATTTTAGAAGTCGCAAATAAGCTCAATTTCTTCTCTGTTGTGATGTGTTGAATAAGTTTTTTAATTTTCTATAGAGTTTGATTTTTGCAATCATGATAGATTGTGACAGCTATATATTTAAGATTTTTATAAGTTTAGTAGGAATAGCTTGATGATAAATCCATTGAGTTCTCCATCTTTACGCTTCATAAAAGAATAAGCCTGCACCATCACACACTTTGTCATTTCCCAATGTTGCGACAGCTCTTGACACGGCTCATAAGAGGAGTAGTCCTTTTTTGTACAGTTTATCCATACGCCAATTTCGCTTATGACGTGCAAGCGAATGGTTTTGATTGATTCAACATACACAGATTTGGAATGAGAGAGTCTTAAGATATTCCGCTCTCTCATTCAATATGAATCATGTTAGATTATGATTATAAATTAAAGCTTTATCTATTTTTGAAATCCATGACTTGGTTGTGTTTGTCAATATTTCATTTTCATTTATCGTCAACTATTCTACTTTTGGATAATGACTTCATTGTAAGGAATACCTTTAAGAAAGCATTCTCGCTTTAAAGAGTCGTTATAGTTTTTTTTGTTTTATAGAAGGATCAATAATGCTAAACGTTATACTTTGATAAAAAAAAGAAAGTAAATTATGATTATTATACTGAAACCGAGCGAGGTGACGCTTAGTGAGCTTGCAGCTATTTATTTTAATGGTGAAGTGAGTAAACTTCATAATGACACGCATTTAGCTATCGAGAAAGGGGCTCAACGCATTGCTGAAATTGCTGCTGGAAGTGAGCCTGTGTACGGTATTAATACTGGTTTTGGGAAGTTGGCTTCTATTAAAATTGATGCGGACGATGTCGCTGTTTTACAGAGAAACCTTATTTTGTCCCATTGTTGTGGGGTAGGAGAGCCTTTAGCTGAAAATATTGTGCGTTTGATAATGAGCTTAAAGCTTATCTCTTTAGGAAGAGGGGCTTCAGGAGTTCGTCTAGAATTGGTAAATTTGCTGGAAAATATGCTTGCAAAGGGCGTCATTCCTGTCATCCCTGAAAAAGGGTCTGTTGGTGCTTCAGGTGATCTAGCTCCACTTGCTCACATGGCGGCTGTTATGATGGGAGAAGGAGAAGCATTTTTTCAAAATATTCGTATGAGTGGGGCGGTTGCATTAGAGAAAGCGGGATTGTCCCCTATTATTTTAGAGGCAAAGGAAGGTCTAGCTCTTATTAATGGAACTCAAACATCAACAGCCCTTGCACTTGCTGGTCTTTTTCGAGGTTATCGGGCATTGTGTGGTGGATTGTTGGCAGGGGCTTTGACGACAGATGCTATCATGGGATCAACGGCGCCATTTCATCCTGATATCCATATTTTACGAGGACATTATGGGCAGATTGCTGTATCGAAAACATTAGAAAAGCTTGTAGAGGATTCAGAAATTCGTGCAGCACATTTACGGGGGGATGAGCGTGTACAAGATCCTTATTGTATACGTTGCCAGCCACAGGTCATGGGGGCATGTTTTGATATTTTGCTGGCAGCAGCAAAAACACTGATTATTGAAGCAAATGCTGTTACAGATAATCCATTGATTTTAAGGAATGGTGAAGTTGTATCAGGTGGGAATTTTCATGCTGAACCTGTAGCGTTTGCCGCTGATCAGATTGCTCTTGCTTTATGTGAAATAGGATCTATTTCTCAACGGCGTATTGCTCTTATGGTTGATCCAGCAGTTTCTTATGGACTTCCAGCTTTTTTAGCGCATAATGCGGGTCTTAATTCAGGTTTTATGATTGCTGAAGTAACAGCGGCAGCTTTGATGTCTGAAAATAAGCAAATGGCCCATCCTGCTTCCGTTGATTCAACCCCAACTTCTGCCAATCAAGAAGATCATGTTTCAATGGCTTGCCATGGAGCGCGTCGGTTATTGGTAATGAGCGAAAATCTTTTTACACTTATTGGCATTGAAACGCTTGTTGCAGCACAAGGAATTGAATATCGTGCACCTTTAAAAACAAGTACTTTTTTGCAATCTGTTATGGAATGTCTACGAAAAAATGTTGCTTCTCTTAAGGAAGATCGCTATCTGGCTCCAGATCTTCATCAAGCACATATACTTGTGCGTGAAGGGCACTTATTATCTGTTTTACCAGAAACAATTTTTCCTTCATTAAGTTTTCAATAGTATTTGTTTGAAGGTCAATGCTGAAGGGCGGATATTGAATTTTAAAACTTCCTCATATGAAAATATAGAGGAGCGATACAATATTTGAATTATTTAATAAATCATATATTTATTACTGTATATATCTGATTTTTGTAGTTAACTAGATATTATGTTATTTTATAGAAACTATAAACTTAAAGCACCTATATTTTCTGATTTATATCAGAAATTTTAATATAAGTTAAATAATATCCACGAATTATATATCCGTGATATTATATTTCTATAAATATAAATTATAATATATGTATTGTATCAAGTAAAAATAAAAGTTTTATTTTATATTATTCTTATTTGTTAATACTTTATGAATTTTATAGTTCATTTTTGATATTTAAAATAAAAAAGGAGAAAGGAATGTTTAAAAGTGCTAAATTATGTGTTTCAATAACAGTTCTTTTTTTCTCTCAAATTCTTGAGATTCATGCAAATTTTAGGAGAGGTAGCTTTCCAGAGGAAGTTTTCATTATGATAGTGGCCCAAGAGAAAGAGCCTCTTATTTCAGCGAAAAACAAAGATTTTATTGCTATATCAGGGCAAATTCCCAGAGGTAAGGAGAACGCTATCATCGGACCAACAATCAAAGATGCTCTTTTTACCGTATATTTTTTTTTCATTGGAAAGCTTGTCGTTAAGGCAGCTGGAGTCCTTAAAAGATGGGTTGTAGATACACTTTCTCATACTTTTGAAAACTTGCGAGATTCGTATTATCATTAATTGAGCTATTCAATTGGCGTAAAAAGTTTTTTTATAAGCTCAAAGAGAGTTGGCTTAAAGTAACAAAAAATTAATTGTATGCATAGTTAATGTGTTTGTTATGAATTTTTAGGCTTCTATTTCAGTGCACTGAAATAGAAGCCTAAAAATTTAGATTATATTAAGGTTAATTTTCTCTGTAAAAAACTAGAGAATACGAAATGAATTAAATGACAATTATGAAAAAATTCATTATCACTTTATTTGAATAAAATAATACGAAATTGTAGGCTATAAAAGCTGAATAATTCGCAATAAAAGTATTTTTTCATTGTTTAGAGCAAAGTGTTGGACTGGCTGGTCTTCGATGTTTTTTGAAATATATTTGTGAAAGAAACATGAGGCTTTATTTCTCATAGAGCTGTTATCGTGGTGTGGATTGTCAGCATTTCAAAAAGTAAGGAAAGAAATGGCAATAAATGAACTGAAAAGAGGGATGAGTAAGCGCCAAGTTATTTTTTTAGCTCTTGGTTCTGCTATTGGAACAGGTCTTTTTTATGGGTCTGCACAGGCAATTAAGCTTGCGGGTCCCAGTGTTTTGATTGCCTATTGTATTGCTGGTTTAGCTATTTTTATGGTTATGCGGGCTCTAGGAGAGATGATACTTCATAATCCATTGCCTGGTTCTTTTGCTCGTTATGCGGCAAATTACATATCACCATTAGCAGGTTTTTTAACGGGATGGACATATGTATTTGAGATGATTCTTGTTGGTTTGGCTGATATTACAGCTTTTGCGACTTATATGGGGTTTTGGTATCCTGATGTTGCTCCTTGGGTATGGGCACTGAGTATTACATTAATCATCACAGGTATTAATTTAGCGGCTGTAGAAGTCTATGGTGAACTAGAGTTTTGGCTATCTTCTATTAAAGTTATCGCTATCATTGCGATGATTATTTTAGGAATAGCAATTATTTTTTGGGGGTGGGGTGAAGGTGCAGATTTTTCTACCGTTACTGTTCATAATTTATGGAAAAATGGTGGACTTTTTCCCAATGGTTGGTTTGGTTTTTTAGCTTGCTTTAGTGTTGTTGTTTTTGCTTTTGGTGGCATAGAAATCATTGGCATGGCAGTTATGGAAGTTCAAAACCCTCATCAAACGATTTCAAAGGCAATTAATTCTACTCCAGTTCGTATTTTGCTTTTTTACGTCATGACGTTAGCTATTTTAATGTCTCTTTATCCTTGGAATGAGATTGGTCTCATGGATAGCCCTTTTGTATCCATTTTTGAAAATCTTGGGATTTCATATGCAGCAAATATTTTAAATATTGTTGTTGTTACAGCGGCTATTTCAGCAATGAATAGTGGAATGTATGGTGCTTGTCGTATGATCCATGGTTTATCGCAGGAAGGTTATGCTTTAAAAAAGTTTCAATATTTATCAAAAAACGGTATACCAGTTTTTGTTATTTTGATGATCTTCGGTATTTTTCTTCTTGGTGCTGTCCTTAATTATTTTTATCATGAAAAGCTTTTTTTTCTTATTGCTGCAATGGCAACATTTGCGACAGTTTTTGTTTGGATGATGATTCTACTTTCACAATTTTTTATGCGAATTAAGATGCCTAAAGAAGCTCAGAATGGTTTAAAATTTCCCATTCCATTTTGGCCAGTAGGATCGATTTTTTCTATTTTATTTATGGTTTTTATTTTTATTCTCCTATGGTACTTTGATGAGACACGACCAGTTTTAATTATAGGTGTTATTTGGATTGCTTGGCTTGTTATTTGTTTCTATGCACTTAAACTTTATAATTTTAAGCAAAAGAAACAGCAATAAAATGTGAATAGAGAAAAAACTCAAAACAAATAGCTGATGTCATCAGGAGAACAGGTGTTTGATTGTTTTCTCTAAAGGTTAGAACAATCTAGATTGAAAAAATCTGCTCGTTATTATTTTGCTTTGGAAGTTTTTGTGAGCCATTGCTTACGGTAACGACAAAATCATATAAATATTAGGCGTTTTTTTGATGGTGAGCTGTGCCATCAATATAAGTCTTTTAGGTTAAAATGCCTAACAGTGCAAATAGATTTTACCAGATACATGATTATAGGCAGATATCTTTTTCTAAACGTATTAATGAAGTTCTGTTTCACGAAAGAAGTTATTGTAAGAATTGTTTTTTAGCTCTTTAAAAAATTGGTTGTTTAAATTTTGTTGTTTAGAAAATTACTATTGCTTTTAGAAGCGAAGATAAAGTTCTTTATGTATTTTTTCTCAAAGAGGATTGGCGTTGGTAGAAAATAGTGGATAACAAAGTTACATGAGGCATTGTATCATTGTTTTTACAAAAACTTTAATAAACAGCAGCAAGGTATTACAATAAAATCTCATAGAAGAGTAAATTAAAGAGAACAATGAACGTGTGACAGTTTTACGACTCTTGTTATTATTGCTCTCACAAGAGGAAGGATCAAACTTATTTTTTAATATTGATAAGAGAGTAATTTTTATTACAAGTGGAGGCGGACAAAATGCACTCCGCAACTGTATTTCGGTGCAAAATTATTCGATATTACCATAAAAGGCGCTCAAGAACACTACAACCAGCAAAAAAATCATCGAAAAGTGGCTTTTTACACGAGAAATCTTCCAATAGCTCTGAACACACACAACAACAATTCTCTCTATCCTTGAGGCAACAGGCAATGTTGATATGGATGTACAATGAGATGCTACGATTATTGCTTCTCATCTGATTTCTGGTCAAGATATCAATGTAATGGGGGAAAGTATGACGATTGTTGGCATGACAGACCATCATAGCAGCCATTCACAGACGCATGAAACAGGTTTTGATGGGAATAAATTTGACTTTGTAAGCAGAATTATTGGCGGTAATGGCTATACCTACGAAACGATACCTGCTGGCAGTAACGTTTGGATAGAATGGTAGAGAGTGGCTACAAATCCCATAAATCCCCATACCTGTCTTGGAGATGCGGGTCCAAAATGCCAAAAATTTTATGGCACATCTCATTTAGAACAAAAGCCTTGAATTAGATCATGGAGTAAAAAATGAAACACATCGTAAAATTATTAAGTGCTGTAACTTTGTTAAGTATAGCTGGATGTCAGTTTAATAAGCCTCCTTCAGGATATTTGACTGCTTGGGGAAAACTAGGAGCAGATTTTACAGAGATAGGAAAAGGCTTGTTAGAATGTGGTATGCCAACTCCTTATGATGTCGATCCAGAAAACAGAAAGCAGAGCATCAATGCAAAAGCAACAACTTATGCTTGCATGCTTCAATCAGGTTTCCGCTATAAAGATGAAGAGGTAGCAAGAGCGGGTGGACCATGTTATACTTTTAGCGCCGAAAACTTGCCGATTTGTCGTTCAGGCGCTGTCATCCCGAGGCGCAGTGTCAAGAAGCGCTTGAACAGCCCTTTTTGTAAAAAATATAAAAATGCACCTGAATGCAAACCTTAAGTCTTGCTGTTTGTGACGATCACAATCCCTACCTTCATGTTTCTCATACCCGTACGCGGGGGGCTTAATTCAGCATGTCAATGCTATTTATTTATGGGTACCACAACTGTTGGCGCAATAATATAAAATATCTATTTTGGTTATAATCAAAATATTGATAATAATTATAAGCATATCGTTGATAGATAGATGATTTTAGTAATAATTTTACCGTATTTTTGATATAATAATTATGGCATAATCTTCGGAAAGATAAAAATAATATAGGTTGATAATGTTCATCATTGTTTTGGAAATAAAAAACAGCATGTAAAATAATTTATAGATTGTTTCGTAATATCAAAATTACTCAAGGATAGGAAAATGAAGCAGATTTTAAAATTATTAAGCGGGATAACCTTATTTGTTATGGCTGGATGCTACCCTGAGCAGCCTTCTCGAACAGCTGTAGATGCATGGGAAAAATCAGGTGCTGATCAGCTTGAGATCAAAAAAGCTCTGTTAGAATGTGGAATACAGCATCTTGATGGTCGTCTTGATACAGAAATAAGTACTGATGAGAAATTCAATGCTGAGGAGTCTGTGAATGCATGTATGATCCAAGCAGGTTTCCAAGATAAATTGGGAAGAATGAAGTGGTGTGAGAAATATAAAAATCTTCCAATTTGTCAGCCTGATGCAGTTATTCCTCAGCGAAGTGTCGAGAGGCGTTTGAATAGTCCTCATTGTGAAGAGCATAAAGAACAACCTGAATGTCAACCTTAAGTATTGAGGCTGCTGTAATCAAAAATCCTTCCATTCTTGTTTTTGTATGGGGGGTGGGATTGTTTCTTCAATATCTATATGCTAACAAAAGTCATCTTGCGTGTGAGTAAATATTAGAAGACTTATCAGTCTTTCTATCGTAAATATTGACGGAGGGGGAAATGAAAAAAACATTGAAATTATTGAGTGCTATAATTTTATTAAGCTCTGCTGGGTGTATTAGCAAACCTCCCCCATCGACGTTAGAATTATGGGAAAAGTCCGGTGTCAGTAAGTCTATGGTCCAACAAGCACTGTCAAAATGTGGTTGGAAACCAATCTACGCTTCTTCTGAAAATATGGATTCGCGTGCAAGTGATTTTGCAGCAGTTTATGAGTGCATGACTAAAGCAGGTTATCGGTACAAATTACAAGATTCAAAGGGAATCTATTTTTCATCAACGCCGCGAAGTGATTCATTTTTAGTCAATTTAATGGTAGCAGGGTATCAGCAGGTTATGGACAATGATACTTTTGGTGTAACCAATTCGACACAACAAGAGCGAGATTTGATGTTACGTTTTGAAAATGATAAAAAGCGCCAGAAAATAAAAAAAGCTTTGCACAAGTGATCATCAACAGTAGAACGTTAATTTTTAAAGCAATAATTAAATAAAAATATTAAACGGGAGAAGAGAGAAATATAGCTCTTTTGTCTCTAATGTAGTTATATTCATCAGCTACGAGATTGGCAATAGTGTTGTTGTCAGATGATGCTAGCGGAGGATAGTGAGTTGTTGTTTAGAGAAATTTATTCAATATAAAGAATGGCAAATAATAGCTTTGCTAAAATATCTTCTTTAACGATAATAAACAGATAGCTTTCATAGAGCTAATTTTGATGAAATTTTATTTTGGTGTTTTTTAAGTTCAGAATGGTGAGTGTTTTACTGTATTTTAGATTTTATCAAAAGATCTAAAATATTACATTTATTAATTCAAATCATTGATGATAGGGTATTAGGAGAAGTTTTTTATTTATTCAAATTTCTTTGTTAGATATCTAGCATTTTTAATATAGAAATTGTGTACATTAGCTTATACATTAGTGTGCAATTTCTTGTTTTTTTGTTGTAGTTGAAGAGATGATGCGGTTATAGATTTCGTATACTGTATCTTTTTGTTCTGTGTTTTATTAAAACGTTTTAATCGTTTAATCTTAAAAGTTATTCTCATTTTGTTGTATTTTTATTTTTTGGTGGTGAGATAAATTGAATATTATATCTCTTCAAAATTCGCATTTTTTCACGTTTTTTTAAGATTGGTTTTTTGGCCTTTTGTAATTACAGTTTCCAGCGGTTTTTGAGATGCATTCTTTAAAGGGATTTTCATCCTAAATGGTATTTTTAAACTTTTTGTTCTTTCTTTACATAAAACACAAAACATATTATTGAATGCTATGATTTTATCATAAAAAATAAAATAATTTTGTTTGTTTTATTCTTGTTGTGTTTAATTTGTGGTTTATTTTTTTGCCAGCATTTTTTGTTTTTGTTGAAAAAAGAAAGTTTTGAAAAACAATGATAATCAAGGTATCTAACAATCACTTGTATTCGTGCGTTTTTACAGCAGCTATTTTTTCTTTTTTGTTAAATATAAATATTGAGGCACATTCTCATTCATATACATCACTGTCATGTGACAAAAACAAATTACCTTATGAATGCAGTGATGGTTCAAAGCATACAATTAGTGATAAAGTATATAAATTCACGGCGCCTGTTAAAGAAACGAATGGGGAGGGTCGTTCTCTCATGTTACCTGCTGCTATAGTAGTGCAGGAGCCAAATACAGTTATTCAGGCAACGCGTGTAGAGGTTGAAGGGACTGCGGGTATAGAAGATATTTATGGTGTTTTTGTATCACGAGGGGGAAAAATTGTTTTGAGCGATTCAGCTTTTAAAAATGTATCAATAGGTCTTAAAGCTGATAATGGAATGATTGAGGTTGATCGTGGAACAATTGAGGCTTTTCAGATTGCTGCTTATGCAGAGAAGCGAGGAGCATCTGTTACGTTAACGAATACAAAAATTAAAGTGGAAGGTTTGGGTATCGGTCAAGAGAGTGCTCTTTTCGTTAGTGCTGATGCGGGTATTCAGATGAAAAGTGGATTTATTGATGTGAATGATGCTGCTGCGCTTTATGTGGGGAGAGGGGGGAGTGCGACTTTAGATGGTGTTACCATTGCTTCAAAATATCAAAAAACAGAAGACAAAGAAAATACAAATGAAAAAATTACACATACAGTTTTCAATGTAAAACATCAGGGTTCTGTTTATGTAAAAAATACGAATATTATTTCTACGGATGTTCATGTTTTAACAGTTGGACAAGATTCTAACACGCCATCCAATAACGGCAGGGAAGGAAATATTTTAATTTCGCGGGTTAATATTGAAGATTCAACAATTAAAGCAATAGGTAACAAACATGGTATGTATTTTGAGAGGGATGAGGAAAATGATGCGTATGAACAGGGGCTTGTCTTTTTGAAAAGGACGATTTTTGAGGTTCCAGATGGGACAGCTGTTCATAGTCATAACAGTCGTATTTATATTGGAGTAACAGAAGGTACAAAAATTTTTGGTGACTTATTATTAACAGCTGAAAAAGGGGGAAGTGTAGCGATTTTGGCTAATTCTTCTTCATTGATAGGAGGGACTCGTGTTGCCGATGATTCTATTGCTGAGCTTTATTTAACAGGGGGATCAAAATGGTTTTTGACAAAAAGAAGAGAGATCGATTTGCAAGTTGCAAACCGTACAAGTTCGTCTATTTCATTTGTGAAAGTTTCTGATAGTTTTATTGCTTTTGAGACTCCAATGTTTCAGGAGTATCAGACACTTCATATTGGGAAGGGAGAAAAAGAAGTTTATAGTGCGCAAGATAGGGCAGATATTTATCTCAATACGCATCTCAGTAGTGATGGTTTGCTCGATAATACAAAAACTGATCGGCTTTTAATACATGGTGATGTTTCTGGAAAAACAACAGTTTATGTGCAATTTGTTGCAGGAAATCAGGGTGAGATAGCAACCGGTGAAAATGCTCATAGTATTTCACTTATTCAGGTTTCTGGAAAAGCGGCAGAGGATTCTTTTCAGTTAAATCGTGCTTATATCGCATTAGAGGGTTTGCCTTACCAATATTATCTTCATGCTTATGGTCCAGCTTCTGCTCTTGGAAATGCACAAACTTCTCAAAGATTGGTTGAAGGAGATGGAGATTTTTGGGATTTTCGCCTTGAAAGTAAATATATTCAGCCTGTTTTAGAGGTGTCTGCTATTCCCCCTTCTGAGTTAAAGGTCAGAGAGGTTGTTCCACAAGTTCCGACCTATCTTTTGTTACCAAATGCTTTGTTTCATGTTGGGCTCATGGATATGAGTCATCAACAAAAGCAGTTGCAAGTTAGGCGGTCTATTCCTCGTAAATTATTAAAAGTTGAAGGGAACTTTGCTTTATCTGTCCACGGTTATGGTGGGAGTTATCGTTATGTCTCAGATCTTTCTACACTTAAATATGGGTACGATGGTCATGTTGATTATAACGCTATAAAAACAGATATTTTGCTCAAAACAATAGAGCGTGCATATAGTACGACATCTTTTGGGATTATGGGAACCTATGGAAAGCTTTCCTTACAACCTCATAACGTGGAACAAAGTCAAAAGAGTACATTTAATAAATGGTCATTTACGGCATATGCTAGTGTGAAACATTACACTGATTTTTACGTAGACGGTCTTTTATCTTATGGTTTGTTTAAAGGGGATGTGCGTAGCCGTGTTTGGGGTAAGACGGCGACATTAAAAGCAAATCCTTTGAACGTGTCGTTTTCTGCTGGTAAAGTGTCTATGACAGGATATAAAGATCTTATTTTTGATCTGCAACTTCAGCTTATTTATCAACATCTTCAATTTGATAAGTTTCGTGATATTGATGGATTTGATGTTGAGATGAAAAAAATAGATCAATGGTTTATGCGTGTTGGTGGGCGTTTAAGTAAAACATTTACAGCCTCTGAAAAGGATCGTATCATTTCTTTTTATGGCAATATTCATCTTGCTCATTGTTTTGGTAAAGAACAATTTGTTCATTTTAAAGATGTTTTTCAGTTGAGTTCTTTTGGTTCTTCCTTAGAAGTTGGCTTGGGTGTCAATTCACAGTTTTCTTCTAAAGTTACACTTCACAGTGATCTTAGCTATCAGCATAGGTTAACCAAGGCTGGTTTTTCTGGAGTTCGTTTTTCTGGTGGATTGCGCTATCATTTTTAAGCAATCTTTTTAAAAATAATAAATGTGATTTTCGAAGTCTTGTTCTACTATCGGAATTAAAACCATTGTTTGTGCAGAATTTTTTAATAATGGTACCATGTGCTTTAATAAATATGAAAATATCATGTTGATTTATTTTTATCTACTATAGCATTTCTCAAATGTTTTAAAAAATTTGTCCATCTGATAAACAGATTTAAAATGAGAAAATCCTACAATATCGGGGTTCTTATTCAATATGAATAAAGATAAATTATCATTATAAATCAATGTTTTGCCATATGATGCTTAAGGTATCATCGAGCCATTTATGGTAATTGCGTGCTTCTTCGTTTGAGTTATGAACAGAGAAAATAAAACCAGGATATCCACCAAATGCTGGTGGAGGTGGTGAAAGATGATTGGTTTCAAAGAAAATGATAGTTCTGGCGGTTTGAGGATGCTGTGCAACCTTATCGAGACCTAAAAATCCAGAAAACCGTCCATGACCACGAAGAGGAATAATATAATTTGCCGCCACTTTTTTAGCTGGGAGTATATCGGGAAGGTCTGGGGTTTGTTCAGCTAAAGCGGCATTCATACATAGTTTTGCAAATGAAATCCCTGTACCTTGCTCAACAATAAAATGGGAAACACCTGATCCACCTATACGAGCGCCTATCTCAATGATATAAGGTAAATTATTAGCATCTAGGCGTAGCTCTACATGGGCAGCACCCATATTTATACCAAGAGCTTTAACTCCAGAGCATGCAGCCTCACATAAAGCAATAATTAAAGGATCATCTATATCACAGCGTTGACGATAAATTGTTTCTTCAAACCATGGTCCTTCGGGGCGTCCCTTGTCTCCAACGGCCAGAACGTGTACACCTGCTGTATCAACAAAGCATTCTACGACAAACTCTTTTCCTGGCAAATACTGTTCTACGATTAAACCTACAGGTTTACTTTTATCATTAAAACGTGCCATGTCTTTATGCTGAACATTCCATACGGCTTTAATGAGATCAGGAAGCTCGGCGGAATTTTTAGCTAACATTACGCCTGTACTTGCCCATCCAGAGACGGGTTTAATAACGAGTGGATAATCCAAGGCTTGTGTTTGTGATAGGTCTTCTGGATGATCTATATAAAAGAATCCTGGTGTTCTTAAGCCTGCTTTAGCGAAAGCTTGACGCATGAGATATTTATTTCTGGTTAATGCTGCTACTTCTGGTTCAATACTTGGAGTATTGATTTTTTTGCAGCCAAAGCTGTCCATAGGATGGCTTCTTCGCGAAGGGTCATAACCCCAGAAATATTGCGTTCTTTTGCTCCCGTTGCAAAAGTGTCTAGAGCTGCCTCTGGGTTATCAAAAACAGGAAGTTGCCAAGTTGAAGTTACTGCTGCGGGCTGTTGAGTGGGAGCGCTTTCAGCGGTATCATAGATCATTATTAATTCGATATTAGCTGCTTGTGCTGCTTCAAATATAAATGGTAATTTTGCATTGCGCTGGCAAACTAACGCGAGTTTTTTCATTTTTTTTCCTCATTAAATTTGGAATTTTGGGCACGACGTTTCTGTTGCCATGTAGATACCTTTGATGCATCTATAAATAAGAGTGTCATCCCTATAACAACTACAATCATAGCAATTATTTTAATCATATTGAGAGAAGGGCTCGAGCCGATTATCCATTCACATGCAATCACTGCAAAAGGGGATAATACGCCGATAGTGTTGGCGTATAATACGCCTCCTTCGGCTAAAACTTTTTGATATAATACGTAAACTGGTGCCGAGCAAACAGTTCCTAAAATCAATATTTTAAATATATCTTCTAACTTAAGATATAAGAGTGGGGCAGGATCAAAAATAAATAATGGCATAAATGATGCTGCAGAAATTGTCGTGATCCAAGCCAGTGAGGTGAGCAAAGGTAGATTTTTAAGATAACGTTTAGACAATAAGCCATAAGCAGAATAAGAAAGTGCTGCTGTTAAAGCAAGAGCTATTCCTATTAGGTTGTATCCACCTTCTCCACTATTTATATTGAATACTACAGCTGCTACACTGACAATTATCACTCCACTAAACTTCAGCCATGAGAATTTAAGGACATTTGTCAATGCACCTAATATATAAGTAATTCCTGGAATAGTAGCGAGCACCATGGTTAAATCACTGGCTTTGAGCGATTTTAATGCACCAAAGCTGCATACAAAATACAGCGAAAATCCTAACACTGAGAGAATTAAAAAAGAAGGTATCATGGAAAGCAATGGTAGGGATCTGAAAACAGCTTTCTCACGAAATATTGCAATCAGCCATAAGGTGGCAGCGGTGGCAAACAACCTAAGTCCAACCGCATGCATGACGGGTATATTGCTAACCAAATTCTTAGATAATAACCAACTTATGGAAAACAATGCTAGAATGGCAAAAGTAAATAATAATAATCGTCCTTTTACAAAACTCAATGATTTAATCCTCTAATCACTCGCTGTGCATAATATGATGTTGAAAAATTAAATCGTGACTGTGAAGTTTGCGGCTTACCAAGATTATTTTGGATATAATCTTTAGCTCCTGCCAAATAAGCGTCATCATCTAATGCTTCAAGTGCTTCTATATCTGCTATCATCAATATTATTACTTTTTCAAGACGCTCCAAATCAAATTGAAGATAACCTTGATTTGTTTCAATCAATGCTTTGTTCCGCATCAATATTTCAAAAAGCAAGATCCCTGTACCAGCATCGAATGTCATATGCTGATCAGAATCTTTTGGATAACGAAATATGCGTTCTAATAGGATAAATTCAGTTATTTCTTTCCAAAATTTTGGATGATTTTGTAGCATAATACGCACTGTAATTAAATCAACTTTAGTTTCTTCTAGAAGACCTGTAAACCAATTTAATTTTATATACAGATTTTTATCCAATGGCCGTGGTCCGGTATGATGTGCATAGTCATGATAATAGCCCCACAAACAGCGAGCATCGTAAATGTCTTCTTTAGATAAGTTACGACTATGCAATTGACCGAACAGGAATTTACTATCTCGACCGAGTAAACGTTCAGCTTCCACAATTGTTTGCTTGTTGTAAATATCAAAGAATTTACTGAAAAAAAACAAAGCAAATGCTTGCTTATCAATTTTTTGAGCAGCTGCTACAGATTCTGGGAATAGAACAATGCAATTGCCTTCTAAAAAACCTCTTGATGCTATTCCCATTTTTATACATTGAAAAGGTGATAGATAATTATTTGTATATTTTGAGGCGTCAGCAAGATAGGCCGTTTCATGACGATATCCTGTAACTAATTCCAGCCGGAATCCTTCTGGATCAGGTCCATTTGTTGCACGCATTGGAGCCAAGAAAAACAAGGGAGCATCTGGTAATGGGGCTTTGAAAGCAGCCAAAGTATTATCAAATTTAGGAGGGGTCGTTAAACCGCTGATTATCCACTGAAGAAGATCATCAGAAATGGTCGCTAAAAGTTTTGGAGATAATCCGTCAAGAATATTGGCATGGTGGTTCAGCAGAGTGATCAATTCATTGATCATATTATTATCTGCTGAAGTTGGTTCTTTAATGCTCCCATTTCGTTCTTGGCGCATACGGAATTTGTCAGCTAAGTTAACAATGGAAAGAAGCACTTCAGATTTTTTCATGATTAGTTGACTTTAGTGAGTGGAGCAAAAAGGCCATTGGCATTTGTTCAAAATTTTCGATAATATTCAGCTTATAGCGATTTGCCGCAACCGATGTTGTGATACAAGCATCTGCTTTTTCAGCCTTACAAAGAACGGCTGCATCAGCATTGCTGTTGGCAAATACTTTGTCATATTGATGAGCTACCAGAGATTGTGGGGCAGGATGAGTCGCTACGGTTTTAATTTCATCAGCGTTATTGCGTTTAGCTAAAACCATAGAGTGAGTAGGCATGATAAAGCTGTCAAATAATTGCATATCACCTAAACGGGTAAATATGAGTGTATGCAAATCAGGGTAAGCAGCACAGCTTAAGAGATATCCATCCTTTTTCTGAGCAAGTTCATTAAAAGCTTCTTCAAGAGTTGCGTATAAGATAATACGGGATCTCGAGTCAGTGGACAAAATATTTTTATTGTGATTATCAAGCCACCACTGTGCTGCTGCTGCACAGTTAGTATCTGCAGGGCCAAGTGTATAGATAAAAGTATTATTTTCAGATTGCATGATCTCTATTCTTTTAATTATGCGACTAAATTTAAATTAGTGTGATATGATAGAGTATATCAAGAACAATGCGTTAAGTAATTTAGTGCTTTATAAAATAATGTATATATGAAAGAAAATTTACAATTATAATTTTGTCTGTTCATTATTCTATCATGCCGTAAAACAGCGTCTTTTAGGGGAGTAATTGAGCAGAAAAATTCTATGTAGGGTATTTATTGGATATGTTAGAGAATTATTGAAATGGTTAAGCGAAGGTGAATGACACGTAAACCGTACTGCTCTATCATTTTTTGGATGAGCAGCGTTTTTGAATCTGTTCATATTGATAATACTATTGTAGGTGAATAATAAGCAAATTGGTAAGGCGTGAACATCTTTGCCATAAAACTCAATATGTTTAATTTCTTAATTAAGATAATACTTTTAGAAATTGTTTTACTATTATGATTGTATTAAATATATAAAAGGCAATCATCATTGTCTTGTTTGTAAAAGAAACATGAAATATAACTCTTAAGTTAGATTGAGATTGGCAAGATTTTTTTCTTCTTTGGAATCGTTAAGAAGGTCAGATTAAACCTTATTCAAGCTACAGAACCTAAAGAAACAGTCGTTTTTTTTTGAAAAGATCAGAGGTAAACAAATATGCGTGAGATTTTGGATCATGTTGATATGCCATTGAATAAGAAGAGTTCTGTTCAAAAGGTTCAAAATCTTTCATTCCAATCACACCCAAAACGGTTTTATAAGCAAGTGAAGATCGCTTGTGAGGAGGGCGGCTTTACGATTTTGTTGGATGAACGTCCTGTAAAAACGCCCGCAAGGCGTCATTTTCATGTGCCAACAGAAGTGTTTGCTGAATATGTTGCTCAGGAATTTGAGAACCAAAAGCACGTTGTTGATCCTGCAAAAATGCCGATGACGCGTTTGGTTAATACTGTTATTGATGGTATCGCTGATGATATGCAGGCGGTTTTTGAAGATTTATTGCGTTTCGTTGCAGGTGATATGATCTTTTATCGTGCACAAACACCTAAAGAGTTGGTGCAAAAACAATCTGAACTATGGGATCCTTTATTAGATTGGGCTGAAAAAAAGCTAGGTGCAAGGTTTTATTTGACAGAAGGGCTGATGCATGTGGAACAATCACCAGAAGCACTTCAAGCAGTCAGTAATTATTTACGTAGAGTTGAGTCTGCTTATATGCTTGCTGCACTTCATATGATGACAACATTAACGGGATCTGCTCTCATTGCTCTTGCTGTTGCAGCGGGAAACATTGATGCTGATCATGCTTGGTCTATTGCCCATTTAGATGAAGATTGGATGATGGAGCAATGGGGAACGGATAAAGAAACAATAGCACGCCGTGCTCATAAAAAAGTTGAATTTAATGCTGCTGCTACAATTGTTACAACTTGTTTATAGGGGAAAATCTTTTATTTACGTGCATTCTTTTCGCTCAGAGTATTTTTGTGACTTTTTGAGGATTGGTTTTTACTTTATCAAGTCCAGGAAATATTTCATTGGTTATGGTTAAGAGCGCTTCGTCATTGCCACGGATAAAATACCATTGGTTATCGTGAAGTAGGGCAATAATTTCAGTTTGAATAGAGCATTTTTTCCCAGCATTTGTTGTGGTTACAAGCTCCACGGGTATAACAAAATAAGGGGTACCATTATCAAGGGTACCTTCACGTTTTTGTTTTTGATCAATGTTGATCGTTTCAATCTTGTAACTTTCTGCCAACCGTTCTATTTGGCTTTTCATGATTTGTAGAAATTGTGATTGATTAAGATTTTTTTTGGCGGTTAAGTGGTTGATGACTTGGGGAGGAATAGCATTTAAGATGGCATTTGCATCGGCATTTTTAAGTGCTTTACTATAAGCAGATGTTGCTTTCTCAAGAGTTGTAAGTTTTTGGTTGGTTATTGTATGTGCTTCAGTTGTTGATGTGATAAAGACAATGCATAAAAGAACGGGAACGAGAAAACAAATTCGCGGCATTAGAAACCTTTGTTAATTCATTTGAAGAGATTCAACACATTATAAAGGAAAAGCGGACGAGCA
Organism: Bartonella sp. AP88HLJMH; assembly: GCF_042195605.1. NCBI lineage: Bacteria > Pseudomonadati > Pseudomonadota > Alphaproteobacteria > Hyphomicrobiales > Bartonellaceae > Bartonella > Bartonella sp. AP88HLJMH. Next base: position 61,117 of record NZ_JBHIOR010000009.1, read on the forward strand.
AAAAGCCTCTTGCGCTTTTGCATGAGACGAATATCCACAAAAATGGAGGCTTTTGCCTCCATTTTAAAAATCAAAAGAATGCGTATTGATTGTTTAAACAGAATAGTACATATCAAATTCAACAGGATGGGGTGTTGTTTCGTAACGCAAGACTTCTTGCATCTTTACTTGAATGAAGGAATTAATCTGATCATCATCAAAAACGTCGCCAGCTTTAAGAAAGCCACGATCTTTGTCAAGTGCTTCAAGCGCTTCACGCAGGCTTCCTGAAACAGTAGGGATTTCTTTAAGTTCCTTTAAGGGAAGATCATAAAGATCTTTATCCATAGCATGTCCGGGATGAATTTTGTTTTTGATACCGTCAAGACCAGCCATTAAAAGGGCTGCAAATGCCAAATAGGGATTTGCTGTTGGGTCTGGAAAACGAACTTCTACGCGTTTTGAATTTGGTGAGGAGCTCATAGGAATACGGCAAGATGCAGAACGATTACGTGCTGAATAGGCAAGAAGAACAGGAGCTTCATAACCAGGAACCAAACGTTTATAGGAGTTTGTGGATGGGTTGGTAAAAGCATTTATTGCTTTTGCGTGCTTAATAACACCACCGATAAAAAACAAACAGGTTTCTGATAGTCCGGCATATTCATTTCCTGCAAAAATGGGTTTGCCATCTTTCCAAATGGAAATGTGGACATGCATTCCAGAGCCGTTATCACCAAAAACTGGTTTTGGCATGAAGGTTGCTGTTTTCCCATAACTGTTTGCTATTTGATGTACAACATATTTAAAAATTTGCATCTTGTCAGCCTCGCGAACAAGTGTATCAAAACGAATACCCAATTCATGTTGGCCTGCTGCTACTTCGTGATGGTGTTTTTCGACCTGTACACCCATATCCTTGAGTGCTGTGAGCATTTCAGAACGCATATCTTGGCAGGAATCAATCGGCGGAACAGGAAGGTAGCCTCCCTTTATTCGTGGGCGATGCCCTAGATTTCCTGTTTCATATTCCGTATCATCATTAGAGGGAAGTTCACTTGAATCGAGTTTAAACCCTGTGTTGTAAGGGTCCGTTTTATAGCGCACATCATCAAAGATAAAAAACTCTGCTTCTGGACCCACATTGATTGTATCTCCAATGTTTAAAGATTTCATATACACCTCAGCCCTTTTGGCGATAGAACGAGGATCTCTACGATAAAACTCACCAGAGACAGGATCAAGTACATCACAAAATATGACCAAAGTAGATTGAGCAAAAAAAGGATCAATATGTGCTGTTGCTGGATCTGGCATTAAAACCATGTCAGATTCATTAATTGTTTTCCAACCAGCAATTGAAGAACCATCAAACATGACACCATCACTAAAAGTATCCTCGCTGATCTCTGCGATATCCATTGTAATGTGATGCAATTTTCCTCGTGGATCAGTAAAACGTAAATCAACAAAACGGATTTCGTTGTCTGTAATCTGTTTGATAATATCTGATGCGGTTGTCATATTCAATTTCCTTAATATGGCGTTGAGGTGGATAAAAAAGTGAATTTTCCTGTTATTTATTAAAGGGCATCGATACCGGTTTCGTCTGTGCCTATACGAATTGCATCATCAATGGAAAAGACAAATATCTTTCCATCCCCTATATGTTTGGTTTGAGCTGCTTTACGTATTGCATCAACAGTTTGTTCCAGTTTTTCATCGGACACAACAATTTCAATCTTTACTTTAGGTAGAAAGTCAACAACATATTTCGTACCACGATAAAGTTCTGTATGTTCCCTTTGACGACCAAAACCTTTCGCTTCTGTTACTGTAATACCATGTAACCCAATTTTTTGAAGCGCTTCTTTCACTTCATCAAGTTTGAAAGGTTTTATAATGGCTTCAATTTTTTTCATGCTGAAATTATCTCCAACGTTATTTTGTCTTTTTAGACTGCATCACATTATATTGACAACTGTAAGATGTCCAACAGATACTTTGTGCACAAAAAGTCGAAAATAATGACACTCTATGCTCTGTTAGGAGAGTTTCTTTTGTAGAATACAGCCAAATACTGTTTTTTGGGAAAAAAACTTACAATTCTTATACAGAATTCAAATAATATAATAAAAGAGTTTTGTTTCTTTTTTATTAGATAATATCTTGACTTATAAGGATAATTAGACGCTCTCCACATTGAATGAGAAACTCTAATAGCGTAAGATTTTCTCATTTTAGATCTTTTTATCGTCAATCAATCAAAACGATACTTTTATATATCATAAATAGTTATGAGTGTGTGGATAACAACATTTGAAAAAAGAAATAAAATGCTTTTTATGAAAGCTTTCGATAATTAAAGGCTTTACAATATTAGGGAGTAGGGAAGACAAATATTGGAAAAGAGTGTGATGATGCCGATTCATAAATGTAAAGATGGTGGTGTATAATAATGAGTTTATCATTATAGCATTCATAGGAGCCGTTGTGAAATGGGCTTGAGAGCATTGAGAAATGTTTCTTTAAAACAGATGTGGGAATTGGCAACGCAAATATATTCCGTTTGGGGCGTTTTGTTCCTTCGTGAGGAATGTGATCTTCATTAAGGAACGCGATAAATAAAAGTGTGAAGCAATGGCAATCTTCATTATAAGATATTGCTGTGGATGCCTTGGAAAATCATAAAGATAAATTAAAAGGAAATGGAAATATAGAAATTTATTTATACCCTTAAAACTTCATATTCTTCCCAGTTTAGGTTGTCTGGTCGTTTCAGGTATAAACAAAACAGAGAATAAATACGCAATTATGTGCGCGTTCCTATTTGGCAATACGACAACTGAAACAGCTTATAAAGCGCTAAATTGTTTTTAGTCTTTGCTTCAAACGTGTTGCACCACTGGAATTAGGTGTTGGTTTACAGGTAATAATAAAAGTACAGGCTTTGTTAGTATGCTGTATTTTACAATAGAAAGCGTTTCTAAGAATTAGAATTATAGAGAGATGGGCGCAGTAAAACATGTTTTAGAAATTTTCCCGTATAGGAAGCGGGAACCTTAATGATGTCTTCAGGGCGTCCAATTGCAACAATTTCACCACCGCGATCTCCACCTTCTGGTCCTAAATCAATAATCCAGTCGGCTGTCTTTATAACATCAAGGTTATGTTCAATGACTATAACTGTGTTGCCTTGCTCGACTAGTTCGTGAAGCACTTCAAGAAGTTTGGAAATATCATGAAAATGTAAACCTGTTGTCGGTTCATCCAAAATATAGAGTGTACGTCCCGTTGTTTTACGAGAAAGTTCTTTCGCAAGTTTTACACGTTGTGCTTCCCCACCAGAAAGTGTGGTTGCTTGCTGTCCTACTTTTATGTAACCCAATCCTACTTTAATGAGAGTTTCCATTTTATTATGAATAGCGGGAATAGCTTGGAAAAATTCCTCTGCCTTTTCAATTGTCATATCCAAAATATCGGCTATAGACTGTCCTTTGAATTTTATTTCTAGTGTTTCTCGGTTATAGCGTTTTCCTTTACAGACATCGCAAGTAACATAGACATCAGGTAAAAAGTGCATTTCAATTTTGATGACTCCATCACCTTGACATGCTTCGCACCGTCCTCCTTTAACATTAAATGAAAAACGCCCAGCTTTGTAACCGCGGGCTTTTGATTCTGGAAGATCGGCAAACCACTCACGAATCGGTGTAAAAGCACCTGTATAGGTTGCGGGATTAGAGCGTGGGGTGCGTCCAATAGGAGACTGGTTGATATCGATGACTTTATCAAGAAATTCTAATCCTTCAATTTTGTCATAGCTGGCAGGGCTGTGATGAGAGCCCATGATATGATGTGATGCTGCTTTGAAAAGCGTTTCAATAAGAAATGTTGATTTTCCTCCTCCAGAAACACCAGTTATGCATGTGAAGGTTCCAAGAGGAATATTCGCATTGATATTTTTGAGGTTATTGCCTTTGGCGCCGATGATTTTAAGTGTTTTCGTTTTTGATATTTTGCGTCGCTCTGTCGGCATTTTAACAGCCATTTTTCCTGAAAGGTATTGGCCTGTGAGAGAGGCTGAATTTTCTATAATTTCCTGCGGTGTTCCTTGCGCTATGATTTCTCCACCATGAACGCCTGCGGCAGGCCCCATATCGACAACATAGTCTGCTGTGAGAATAGCATCTTCATCATGTTCAACAACAATAACTGTATTGCCAAGATTACGCAAATGGCGCAGCATTTCCAACAGGCGTTCATTATCGCGTTGGTGTAAACCGATAGATGGTTCATCTAAAATATAAAGAACGCCTGTAAGACCAGAACCAATTTGGGATGCCAACCGAATGCGTTGGCTTTCTCCCCCTGAAAGCGTTCCTGAATTTCGAGACAAGGTAAGATATTCCAATCCTACATGATTTAAAAAAGCCAAGCGTTCACGAATTTCTTTTAAAATACGTACGGCGATATTACGTTGTTTTTTTGTGAGATATTGATGAACATTGGCAAACCAATCATCTGCCTTTAGAATAGAAAGATCTGATATTTGCCCAATATGCATTCCGTTTATTTTTACAGCAAGTGCCTCTGGTTTTAAACGATAACCGTGACAAGCTGGGCAGGGCGAAGAAGACATATAACGTTCGATTTCTTCTCGAGACCAAGCAGAATCGGTTTCTTTCCAGCGTCTCTCCATATTAGGGATGATTCCTTCAAAGGGTTGGGTCGTTTTATGCGAACCAGAATTATTTTTATAGATAAAAGAAATTTCATCTCTTTTTGTACCGTAGAGAATAGCCTGTTGTGCTTCATTAGAGAGTTCACACCATTGATCTGTGAGTTTGAAACCGTAAGCTTTTCCTAATGCTTCTAAGGTTTGTTTATAGTAAAGTGAATCTGACTTAGCCCAAGGGGCAATGGCGCCATTCTTGAGGGTAAGATTTTTATTGGGCACAATTTTCAGTGGATCCATTGCTTTTTTTATGCCCAGTCCATCGCAGAGAGGACAGGCGCCAAAAGGATTATTGAACGAAAAAAGGCGTGGTTCAATTTCAGGAATAGAAAAACCCGATACAGGGCAGGAAAACTTTTCTGAAAAAATGAGCCGTTTGTGTGTATCATTTTTTGATTTATGAGCAGATTCCTTTGTTGTTTCTTTTTGTGCTAAGGGTTGGTCTGCCATTTCAGCAATGGCAAGCCCATTTGCTAGCTGTAAACAGGTTTCTATACTATCAGCCAAGCGAGAGGTGATATCCTTCTGTACAACAATGCGGTCTACCACGACATCGATGTCGTGTTTATATTTTTTATCCAGAGGTGGAATATCAGGGATTTCATAAAACTTGCCATCAACTTTAGCGCGTTGAAATCCTCTTTTTAAAAGTTCTGTTAGCTCTTTTTTATATTCTCCCTTTCGTCCTCGCACCAAAGGGGCCATAATAAAAATTCGCGTTCCTTCTGGTAAGGCCATAATTTGATCCACCATTTGGCTTACTGTCTGGCTTTCAATAGGAAGTCCTGTCACAGGAGAATGAGGAATACCAATACGTGCAAAGAGAAGACGCATGTAATCGTGGATTTCAGTAACGGTACCTACTGTTGAACGAGGATTGCGACTGGTTGTTTTTTGTTCAATGGAGATAGCTGGAGAGAGACCGTCTATGCGGTCGACATCGGGTTTTTGCATGACTTCCAAAAATTGGCGTGCATAGGCTGAAAGGCTTTCGACATAGCGGCGTTGTCCTTCAGCGTAAATTGTATCAAACGCTAAGGATGATTTCCCTGATCCAGAAAGTCCTGTTATAACAATGAGTTTATCACGAGGCAGATCGAGATCAATATTTTTAAGATTATGCTCACGTGCACCGCGAATGGAGATATATTTTTGATGAGTCATACTTTATCCTTGGCATATGTGGCAAAAATTGAGCACCTAAAATGGAATAAAACTGTTTTTTTAGAATTATAATGTGTTTAACTGCTTTAATGCAAAAGGAAGGTATAAGTTTTGTGAAAAAAATACAAATGAGCAGCTTTTTATTCTCTCGTGGTGGAATAAACTATGCGTTTTTATCATCTTTTGTTATAATTACACTGAATACAATATTGGTAAAGGATAGCAATACCCATATTGATGGTCAATTGCGACATGTAAATTGAAGGTCAAGAGGGTTATAATTGTTATAGAACAGAGTATTTTACAAATTAAAATTTTGGAGTTTATGCGATGGCTGGTAGCCTTAATAAAGTTATTTTGATTGGTAATCTTGGTGCGGATCCTGAAATCCGCCGTTTGAATTCTGGTGATCAAGTGGCAAATCTGCGTATTGCTACTTCAGAAAGTTGGCGCGATCGGAATACAAATGAGCGAAAAGAACGCACTGAGTGGCATAGTATTGTTATTTTTAATGAAAACCTTGTCAAAGTTGCAGAGCAATATTTAAAAAAAGGCAGCAAAATTTATATTGAGGGGCAGTTACAGACACGAAAATGGCAAGATCAAAATGGAAATGATCGTTATACAACAGAGATTGTTTTGCAAAAGTACCGTGGCGAATTACAAATGCTTGATGGGCGGGGAGCTGCGAGCGGGGAGCAAGGAGCAAGTCAAGGGGGGAGTTATAGTGGTGGCTTTGCCGATAGTCACTCAAATCAGAGAAATGCTTTTGGTCAAAATAATAATCAATTGGGAGAAAGTTTTTCACACAAATTAGATGATGACGTCCCTTTTTAAGAGTCTTTAAATTGCAGTATTATGATCATTTTATGGTTTGCTTGTTTCAGATTTTTGAAGTTTAGCGAAGTGAAAATTGTTAATTATTATTGGTAATTTAAAATATAAATTAATAACGTCTTGAAAAATATTGTTAAATTTCTTTTTTGTCATGGGAGAGAAATTAGCATTTTTGTGTATTTTTCGCTATAAATAAAGTGAAATGATTCTTTTTTGAAAGTTTTGAAATTGTGACCGATCTTACTCCACACCCAGAACGTGATGTGCTAACCGGTATTGAACCAATCAGTATTATTGATGAAATGCAACGCTCCTATCTCGATTATGCGATGAGCGTGATTGTTTCACGTGCACTCCCTGATGTCCGTGATGGTCTTAAGCCTGTTCATCGACGTATCCTTCATGCTATGAATGAGATGGGGCTTTCTTTCAATAAGTCGTATCGTAAATCTGCTGGTGTTGTTGGTGAGGTTATGGGGAAATTTCATCCCCATGGTGATGCTTCAATTTACGATGCATTAGTGCGTATGGCGCAGGACTTTTCTTTAAGAAATCCATTAATTGATGGTCAGGGAAATTTTGGTTCCGTTGATGGTGATCCACCCGCGGCTATGCGCTATACTGAGTGTCGTTTAGAAAAAGTTTCAGAAGAACTTTTAGCTGATATTGATAAAGATACTGTTGATTTTCAGGATAATTACGATGGGCGTGAGCGTGAACCGGTTGTCTTGCCAGCGCGTTTTCCCAATCTTTTGGTTAATGGGTCAGGGGGGATTGCTGTGGGAATGGCAACCAATATTCCTCCCCATAATCTTGGTGAAGTCGTTGATGGTTGTATCGCTTTGATTGATAATCCCGATATCACACTCGATAAAATAATTGAAATTATTCCTGGTCCGGATTTTCCTACAGGGGGTATTATCCTTGGCCACTCTGGTGTTCGTGCAGCTTATGAAACAGGGCGTGGCTCAATCATTATGCGTGCTAAAGTTGAGATCGAAGAAATTCGCAGTGGTCGACAAGCAATTATTGTGAGTGAGATCCCTTATCAAGTTAATAAGGCAACAATGATTGAGAAAATGGCTGAATTGGTGCGCGATAAACGCATTGAGGGAATCTCTGATTTGCGTGACGAATCTGATCGTGATGGATATCGGGTTGTTATTGAGCTGAAGAAAGATGTTGTTGCGGAAATTGTTTTAAACCAATTATATCGGTATACGCCGCTACAAACTTCCTTTGGTTGTAATATGGTTGCTTTGAATGGGGGAAAACCCGAACAGATGACGTTGCTTGATATGCTTCGTGCATTTGTTTCTTTTCGGGAAGAAGTTGTCAGTCGGCGAACAAAATATCTTTTGCGTAAAGCGCGTGAGCGAGCACATGTTTTGGTTGGCCTTGCCCTTGCTGTTGCCAATATTGATGAAATTATAGCGCTTATTCGCAAAGCTCCTGATCCGCAGACAGCACGTGCACAGTTAATGGAGCGACGCTGGCCAGCGATAGATGTCGCGCCTTTGATTAAACTTATTGATGATCCTCGTCATATTATTCATGAGGATGGTACTTATAATCTTTCTGAAGAACAGGCGCGTGCTATTTTAGAATTGCGTTTGCAACGATTGACAGCCCTTGGGCGTGATGAAATCGCTGATGAATTGAATAAAATTGGCGTGGATATCGCTGACTATCTTGAGATCTTGGCATCACGCGTACGCATTATGTCTATTGTTAAGGATGAGTTGAGTGCTCTTCGTGAGGAATTTGCAACGCCGCGACGTACCGTATTTGGTTTTGGTAGCGCTGAGATGGAGAGTGAAGATCTGATCGCACCAGAGGATATGGTGGTAACGGTAAGCCATAGTGGCTATATTAAGCGTGTGCCTCTTAATACCTATCGTGCACAGCGACGTGGTGGTAAGGGGCGTTCTGGTATGTCCACGAAGGATGAGGATTTTGTAACGCGGTTGTTTGTTGCCAATACGCATACTCCGGTTCTTTTCTTTTCATCACGTGGGATTGTTTATAAGGAAAAAGTTTGGCGGCTGCCGCTGGGGACACCCCAATCGCGTGGGCGGGCTTTGATCAATATGCTTCCTTTACAACAAGGTGAGCGTATTACAACGATTATGCCTTTGCCTGAAGATGAAGCGAGCTGGAGTGCATTAGATATTATGTTTGCGACAACACGTGGAACTGTGCGTCGTAATAAATTATCAGATTTCGTTCAGGTTAATCGTAATGGTAAAATTGCGATGAAACTTGATGAAGAAGATGAAATTCTTTCTGTTGAAACCTGTACAGAACACGATGATGTTGTTCTAACAACAGCCAAAGGACAATGTATCCGTTTTCCAGTTGTTGATGTTCGGGTCTTTGCTGGGCGTAATTCTGTGGGAGTTCGTGGTATCAATTTAGCTAAAGGCGATAAAGTCATTTCGATGACAATTTTAGAGCATGTCGAGGCGACGTCCATTGAGCGTTCTGCTTATATTAAACGTGTAATGAATGAACGGCGTGCTTCTGGTGCAGATGCTGATGTTGAAGATGTTATAACTTTTGATGAAGAAGATGGGGGTGCTGAAACAGAGTTAACAGATGAACGTTATGCAGAACTTCATGCACGTGAACAAATGCTTTTGACAGTGAGTGAGTTTGGTTATGGTAAACGTTCTTCTTCCTATGAGTTCCGGATTTCGGGACGTGGCGGAAAGGGGATTCGCGCAACAGATCCATCTAAAACAGCTGAAATTGGTAAATTAGTAGCGGCTTTTCCGGTGAAGGCGCAAGATCAAATTATGTTGGTATCAGATGGGGGGCAGCTTATTCGTGTCCCTGTTGAGGGAATTCGTACTGCTGGGCGCTCAACTAAGGGAGTCACAATTTTTAATACAGCCAAAGGTGAAAGAGTCGTATCGGTTGAACGTATTTCTGAACCTGAAGATGATACGAGTTCATTAGATGATGAAGGTGAGAAGCATTCTGATACAGTTGATATGAGCGAAGAAAAATAATTTTTAAGAGGAAGGAGTAAAGTCATGAAAATTGCTCTTTACGCGGGTTCTTTTGATCCTCTTACAAATGGTCATCTTGATGTTTTGAAAGGGTGTTTTGTGTTAGCTGATAAGGTGGTCGTCGCTATAGGGATACAGGCTGACAAAAAAACACTCTTTAGCTTCGAAGAGCGTGTTGATTTCATTACGCAGGTAGGGAAAGACTTATTTGGTGCAGATTCTAATCGATTGCAGGTTCTTTCATTTAGCAACCTTCTCATTGAGAAGGCGCGTGAAGTTGGTGCTTCATTTCTCATTCGTGGATTGCGTGATGGTACTGATCTTGATTATGAAATGCAAATGGCAGGAATGAATGGTGTTATGGCTCCTGAATTGCAAACTGTTTTTTTGCCGGCAAGTGTTTCTGGGCGCGCGATAACTTCTACATTGGTACGCCAAATTGCCTCTATGGGAGGTGATGTGACACCATTTGTACCGCCCAATGTTGCACAAGCTTTAAGCTCGAAATACCAATCTTTTAGGGGAGAATAAGTGTGTCTCGTAGAATTTTTGCTGTTTTGATATGTGTGTTTTGTTTTTTTTCATTGTTCGCTGTCGCTGGTAATTCTAGCCCAGCAAATGACGCAAATCTTCTTATTTTATCTCTCAAAGATGGTGATGTCATTATTCGTCTGCGTCCTGACTTGGCGCCAAAACATATTGCGCAAATCAAAAGATTAACAGAGGAGGGGGCCTATAATAATGTTGTGTTTCATCGCGTTATTCCTAATTTCATGGCGCAAACTGGTGATGTAGAATTTGGAAAAAAAGGCAGTAGAGATTTTGATCTGAAACGCGTTGGTATGGGTGGCTCAAATTATCCCAATATACCGGCAGAGTTTTCAAAACAGCCGTTTAAGCGTGGTACAGTTGGGATGGCACGATCACAAGATCCGGATTCCGCGAATTCTCAATTCTTCATTTGTTTTGAGGATGCTGCTTTTTTAAACGGTCAGTATACGGTTGTTGGAGAGGTTATAAAGGGGATGGATGTTGTTGATAAAATAAAAAAAGGTACGACAAGTAATAATGGATCTGTAAAAAATCCTGATGTTATTAATGCTGCTACTTTACAAGTTGAGAAATGAATCAAGGGAGCTTTCCATATGGCTGAGAATAAAAATCCAGAGAATACTTTAATTCTTGAAACAACAAAGGGCAGAGTTGTTATTGAGCTTTTTGCTGATTTGGCACCTTGTCATGTTGCACGTATTAAAGAACTGGTACGGGAAGGTGCTTATGATAATGTTATTTTCCATCGCGTTATTGATGGTTTTATGGCGCAAACAGGGGATGTGCAATTTGGAAAGAAGGATAGTGAAAAATTCAATTTATCACGTGCTGGTATGGGGGGGGCAGAAAAACCAAATTTAACAGCAGAGTTTTCAAATCTTTCTCATAAGCGTGGTACAGTTTCTATGGCACGGAGTCAGAATCCAAATTCTGCTAACTCTCAGTTTTTTATTTGTTTTGCAGATGCTCCGTGGCTTGATCGTCAATATTCCATATGGGGGCAGGTTGTTGAAGGTATGGAAAATGTTGATAAAATTAAACGTGGTGAACCTGTTGCAGATCCAGATTCAATTACCAAAGCCATTATTGCTGCGGATGTAGAATAGTATAAACTATACTGATTTCAATTGTAAGTTTCTAAGAAAAAATACTCTTTTCTGATCAATAAAGGCACACGAAACTCTTTTGTAGTATCACGCTTACCTTTTATAATTTCGAGCTAAGCATTGTCCATATATTTTCTTCAATCGGATCTTCCTGAAGAATATAACGCAACGGATTTGTACAAACACCTGTCAGAATAAGAAAACGCAAAGTCTGTTGTATTATGGTTGTTGTTTGGCAAAGTGTTTTATAAAAAATTCGGCATTTCTCTTCAATCCATTGTCGGTCTTAATGGTTTTATGATGTTACTTTCTTAAGAGAGCGTGTGCTTTTGTTTCTGCTCGTAAATCAACATCCAATCCTAATGCAGAAGCATATTTGAAACACATGTTAAGACGGATAAGAGCTTTACTAGCTCATCCAGTTTTCCTAGCAAGGTGGAAAACCAGCGTTTATATATATTGGCGTAATCTTTAAAATAAGAAGACAGTTTAATCTTAGAAGAATATAAAAAGGCGCAGAAGTGAAACAAATGGCTAGTCTTGCCATCTCCTTTTTAATTCAACTTTACTTTTTTAAAAGTATCTAATGCAATATCTTTTAAATAATGAAGATTATGCATGGACTTACGCTTTTATTTTTCTCGTTTTTTAATAGAGGAATGCTCCAAACGGAATACACTTGTGTTGCGTATTTACGTGTTTTTTTAAGAAGCATTTCTTAGTACATATCAACGTTCACTTCCACGATGATATTCATGGCATGTATAGTTTTAAAGCTATAAATAGTATAAAATCTATTATGTACCACCTTCTTTAAAGCTTATGAAGGAGCAAGCGGGTACCATCATACGCTTTTTCAGCCTCTAATGTTACGATAGAGCTTTTGGTATTTGAGAATCTTTACAAAAAGCATTTTTAGTTTTTTAAAGTATTTTTATTTACACGTTAATTTCTTTTGTGAATTATCTCTAATGCCAAGAGCTATCTCAATATTGTGAGTGGATAAGTGATTATGCTCATTTGCGTTTTTATTAAGCGTGAGGATCGCTGTGCCCAGTAGATGAAAAATTTTTATCTGTAAAAGTTAAAGAATATGTAAGCTGTACAATGCGTTCAAAATTTTCTTCTATGGGTACAAAGTTACTGCTTATGGAAGTATGTGAAGATGAAATTATTGTGATAATAATTTTGCAGTTCTGTTAAGGATAAGCGTAGGTATTTTGAGGTATGGTATTACAAGGATTTTACTATTTTTTGGGAGCTAGATTATCACTTTTATTATGGTGGTTTCTTAACAAGAAATGTTCTTTTATCTCGTTTAATTTTTGATGCTGATTACAATATTGAGCGAATCAAAAATTAATTCATAAAGCTTTTGACAATGCTCGTAAGGGGATATCTTTTTTCTTTCTATAGAGATATGCATTGATGGAATCAAAAAGACGAGAGTTATGATAAAGACATTTCATTATAGAAAAATTGCTCAAGATGGGTATGCACGTCGAGGCGAAATTATAACGGGGCGAGGATGTGTTCGTACACCCGCATTTATGCCTGTTGGGACGGCAGGAACCGTTAAGGCTATGTATATGGATCAAATTCGTGATCTTGGTGCAGATATCATTTTGGGAAATACTTATCATTTAATGTTACGTCCAGGAGCTGAACGTGTTGCGCGTTTGGGAGGATTACATGAATTTTCACGCTGGAGCGGACCTATTTTAACCGATTCTGGTGGCTTTCAGGTTATGTCATTGGCGGGAATCCGTAAAATTACTGAACAAGGTGTGATTTTTCGCTCTTACATTAATGGAGCTTACTATGAAATGAGTCCAGAGCGTTCTATCGAAATTCAAGGACTTCTTGGTGCAGATATCCAGATGCAGTTGGATCAATGTATTGCATTACCCGCAACTGAAAAAGAAATGGAAGAAGCTATGGAACTTTCATTGCGGTGGGCGCAGCGTTGTAAAACAGCTTTTGGAGATCAGCCAGATAAAGCATTGTTTGGGATTGTTCAAGGTGGTGATAATATGAAACTGCGTGAACGTTCTGCTCAAGCATTAAAAGAAATCGATTTAAAAGGTTACGCTATTGGAGGGCTTGCTGTTGGTGAACCGCAGAGTGTTATGACAGCAGTATTGGATACTACTTGTCCGATTTTACCAGAGGATAAACCACGCTATCTTATGGGAGTAGGGACACCTGATGATATTTTACAAAGTGTTGCTCGTGGTGTTGATATGTTTGATTGTGTTATGCCGACGCGTGCAGGACGTCATGGTTTAGCTTTTACCCGCTTTGGTAGAATTAATTTGCGTAATGCGCGTTATGCAGAAGATCCACTTCCTCTTGATCCACAGTCACTTTGTCCAGCAGCACATGATTATAGTTGTGCTTATTTGCATCATTTGATTAAATCTGGTGAATCTCTTGGGGGGATGTTGTTGACTTGGAATAATCTTTTTTATTATCAACAACTTATGCAGGGAATTCGTGATGCCATTGAGGAAGGCTGTTATGCCGATTTTTGCGCTGAAACGCGTGCTCTATGGGCACAAGGACGCTAAAATATTAATCGTAATATAGCTCCTCATTTTTTTATTGAATTTATTCTCGCACTTACAAATTTAGCTAAAAATATGAAATTAGAAACATCTTCCAAAATTATAAAATTCCACTATCTTAAGATATAACAGTGCGGTTTTATAAGGGCACATATTCTTTTTCTAATTACTAGATAAAAACAGAAACTGTTACTCCGGTACGCGCTACCTGATCCGGAGAAAAACAGTTTTTCTGTTTCTGATGACTGTTTACAGCAACAATGTTAATGAGGCGTTAGCGAACTCTTAAAGAAGTATGAAAATTGTATTTTTATGAGCTACTTTGTGTTTTTTATTACTAAAGGTAAAGAATGGATTATATACAATCGAACAGATAAATTTTTAGAAAATTAAAATAAAACTAAAATAAAATTACAACATTTAAAATGTTATAATTTTATTTTTTAAGTTTTTATATATAAATATTCTTTAAGATAGATTTATGTAATATTATTTATATAATAAAACTATAGATATTATGTCATAATAAATTAAATATTAATCACGGTAATTGTCATATTTATAAAATAGCAATAAACATACTTATACAAAATTTATTATATTTGTTTTTTGCTTTGTTTATAGAATTTATCTGAAAATAATCATAATATATTTACGTGAATATTTTAATTTACAGATAGTGAGTTAGATATTTGATGCGATTCCTCTGTTAGATGAGGGAGGGGTAAAGATGTCTAAAAGAGGGTATTTAATAAATCTAGAAACCAAGCACTATTATCATGAGAATTTTTAAAAGACTCTATAATAATTTATAAGAATGGCCTAAAGTTGAAATTATAACTTATCGATTTGGAGGGTCTGTATTCAGGTAGCAAAAATAAAGCAACAATAATTTTGGGGGAGAAGTTTTATCTTTGTATCAAGATAATGATGAGATATTATTCACTTGTTTGAAATGCATTCTTCGGCAAATTTTAGAATTATTTATAGGATATAGTATATCGTTGCAAAATAAAGTTTTCACTGTAAAATTACAATGGCTGAAAAGAGGAGACAAAGTTTATTATCTGGCAGATCTGATAGAAATAGGTGAATACGTCTGTGACCTTGAGGTTTTCAAAGGTTTTTCATTAAAGAATCTTACTTAAAACTCCATAAAATGCTTTATATATCAAAATATTTCTAAAACTTTATTGGGGACTATTGGGCATGCGTATAACAATGTTTTGAATTTTTATTTGTGTGTATTACAGATATCTACGGTTAAAACTCCTATCCAGAAGTGATGATATGAGGGATTCTTATCAACAAAAGGTTCTTGCATTGGGAATTGATTCGAGAATACGGCGTTTAATAATTTTTGCTCTTGCTGTGGGGAGTTTTGCTATTGGTACTGCAGAGTTTGTCGCAATGGGGCTACTACCAGAGATGGCACGAAGTTCCTATGTTGATATTCCTACCGCTGGTCAATATATTTCTGCTTATGCATTAGGAGTTGTGATTGGAGCACCTCTTTTAGCTGTGGCAACAGCTCAGGTATCACGCAAAACTGTTTTGATAGGATTGATGCTTTTTTATGCTTTAGCAAATATTGCTAGTGCCTTTTTTTCTGATTTTAGCATATTAGTCGTATTACGCTTTCTCAGTGGACTTCCCCATGGAATCTATTTTGGACTTGCGGCTATGGTTGCTTCTTCAATGGTAGAAATGAAAGAACGTTCTAAAGCTGTTGGATATGTTATGCTTGGCTTAACAATTGCAACCGTTTTGGGAGCACCCAGTGCTACTTGGATTGGTCAACTTATTGGTTGGCAGATTGCTTTTGTCCTTGTGGGGATGATCGCTTTATTATGTTGTTTGCTTATTTGGAATTTTTTTCCTTGTGATTCAAGTTTTCCAAAAACGAATCCTTTGCAAGAAATGGGTGCATTAAAGCAAAAGCAGGTATGGCTTCTTTTGTTGATGGTGTCGGTGGGAGCGTCAGGATTATTTTCTGTTTTCACTTATATCAAGCCAACATTAATGCATATTTCTGGTGTTTCACTTGAGTTGGTACCATTTATCATGCCGTTAGTTGGATTGGGTATGGTGGTAGGAAATCTCTTGGGGCCTAAATTGGCCGTTAAAATTGGTATTTCGCCGATGATATTTTTTTCTATGCTTTGGAGCGTATTTGTTTTTTTTCTTTTTTTCTTTTTATCCTATGCTCCGTTAACGGCAGCAATAGGATGCTTTTTTGTTGGAACTTCTTTTGCTGCTATGCCTTCTATACAAACAAAAATTATGGATGTTGCATTACAAGGACAGATTTTGGCAGGAGCATTAATGCAGTCTGCTTTTAATATTGCCAACGCTCTTGGTGCAGAATCTGGAGCATTAGTTTTAAAATTGGGCTATAGTTATGAATATACAGCTGTTTTAGGAAGTGTTCTAACTTTGTGTGGATTAATGTTTTTTTGCATCTCATGGTATATGGAGAAGCATGCTTAATATTTTTCATTTTTTAAATGAAGAAGGAATTTTTATATTTATTTTTAGTTATTGGAATGTCCTGTTGGATTTTTCAATATGCAGTAAGAAATGCGCAGTGCTAATGGAATAGCAAGACAAAATAAAAGACCCATGAGCACTATAAGGAGAGTTTTTGCTGCTAAGATCATTCCTATTGTTCCTCCAGGATTAAAGAGGCCTGCAAGATTGGTGATGACTCCTGCTAGAGTTGCACTTAAGGCCGCTGAAAATAGTTGTACAGAGGTAAGGGATTCACTGGCACGGAGAGCATCTTCATCATTTGCACATTGTAAGATCCTTGTGAGCAAATGTGGCCATGCTATGCCCGCACTGATTCCAATAGAAAACAGTGCTAAGCAAATAATAAAAATATATTCAAGCGCGGAAACTTCTGTTGGGATGAGCCATAAAAGAATCATTATGCCTAACAGTTTTAATAGGGGCGAGTATACAATGATGTTGCGAATTTTTTTTGTGGAGAGACCAGCACTTGAGATGGCTCCACATGTCCACCCTAGGCTCATAAGTGCTGCTATATAACCAGCAATAAGTGGAGCTTGCCCATGAAGCTCTTGAAGAAAAAGTGGAAAATAAAGTTCTATACTGTATACGACTGTTGTCATAACGAGTATCAATGCGTAAACAGAAAAGATTTCAGAAGAGAAAGAAAAGGATTTGCGGGGCAACATAGGATGAGGGGTAGATGATTCGATTTTTGCTAGAACAAAGAGAAGACTAAGTCCGATAACTAATCCGCAAATTTTTGCTATTGTAGACTCCATAGCCCCTCCAACAGAAATAATAAAAATCAATAAGGTGAGTGTGAAAAGCTGGAGAAGAGGAAGAGGGGGTGTTGGAACATCGTTTTCATTCTTTTTTGGTAAAAATTTAAAGGCGATGAGTGAGAAAAATATAGCTAATACGCCAATGATCAAAAAGGATGCTCGCCATAGGCCATAATATACAGAAAGCCCCCCGATTGCTGGTCCTAACAAGGTTGATATTCCCCACATTCCAGAGATAATACTTAATGCATGTGACCATAAAGATGGGCTGAAAACAATCCGTACCATGGAATAGGATAGGGATAACAAAGAACCACTTCCAAATCCTTGAATAAAGCGTCCTATTAAAAACAATGGCATAGATGAAGAAATGCTGCACATAAAAGTGCCTAGGGTGAAGATAAGTCCAGAAATAACATACGCATTGCGAGGACCTAATTTCCCTAATATTTTTGTTGCAAGTGAAGTACCCACGAGTGAAGCTGTAATAAAGACAGTAGCCACCCAAGAATAATATATTTCACTGCCAATATGATTCATAAGAGAGGGTAAAATAGTAATAACAATATAAACGTTGGTAGCGTGTAACACAACTCCACCTGTAAACGTTAAAAAGCAAAGACCATTTTTACCCAATAAAAGCGCAGACCAGCCCTGTTTTTTCACTGTTGTTTGCTATTTAATAAAAATCTATCCTCTTTTTACTTATAAGGTACTTCTTTGAATTTGCCAAGAGAAATTCAAAGCTCTGTTTAGAGCTTTGAATTTTAATTTAAGTAATAACTTAATTGCCCATTGCTTTTTTGAGATTCTCATCAATTTTATCGAGGAAACCTGTTGTAGAAAGCCACTTTTGTTTAGGCCCAATCAAAAGTGCGAGATCTTTGGTCATAAAACCTTCTTCGACGGTTTTAATACAAACTTCTTCCAATGTCGTGGAAAAGTTTTTTAACTTCTCATTGTTATCTAGTTTAGCACGGTGCGCTAGTCCACGCGTCCATGCAAAAATAGATGCAATAGAGTTCGTTGATGTTTCTTCATTCTTTTGATGCTGACGATAATGGCGTGTTACAGTGCCGTGTGCTGCCTCTGCTTCAACAATTTTGCCGTCAGGTGTCATGAGAACAGAAGTCATGAGACCCAGAGAACCAAAGCCTTGGGCAACAATATCAGATTGGACATCACCATCATAGTTTTTACATGCCCATACGTATCCACCTGACCACTTTAATGCAGAAGCAACCATATCATCAATAAGACGGTGTTCGTAATATAATTTACGGTTTTCAAATTCAGTTTTAAATTCCGTATCGAATATTTCTTGAAAGATATCTTTAAAACGACCATCGTAAGTTTTTAGAATGGTATTTTTTGTTGAAAGATAAACTGGAACATTCCGTTGTAGTCCATAATTAAAGGATGCGCGGGCAAAATCACGAATTGACTCATCAAGGTTATACATAGCCATGGCAACCCCTGCGCTTGGAGCATCAAAAACATCATGTTCAATAACTTGATTATCATCACCGACAAATTTAATACTTAATTTCCCTTTTCCTGGAAATTTAAAATCTGTTGCCTTGTATTGATCACCAAAAGCGTGACGTCCGATAATAATTGGCTTTGTCCAGTTAGGAACAAGGCGAGGGACATTTTTACAGATAATGGGTTCGCGAAAAATGACTCCTCCTAAAATATTGCGGATTGTGCCATTAGGTGATTTCCACATTTTTTTTAGGTTAAATTCTTTAACGCGTGCCTCATCAGGTGTGATGGTTGCGCATTTTATACCAACCCCATATTTTTTGATAGCATTGGCAGAATCGATAGTTACCTGATCATTGGTTGCATCACGATTTACGACGGAAAGATCATAATATTTTAGATCAATGTCGAGGTAGGGATGGATTAATTTATCTTTGATATATTTCCAGATGATGCGGGTCATCTCATCCCCATCAAGTTCAACAACGGGGTTTTCTACTTTGATCTTTACCATTAGAAATCCTTTTTCTTTTAAGCGATACTACTTGTATAACACTTTCAAGTTTATAATGAAAAGTAAAAACAAGGGAAAAAAGCATTCAAATATGAGCTTTTAGAATATATTATCAATAGAGTGTAAAATTTTGTTGGAGGGTTTAATCTTTGAAAAGAAGTGATGTGTTTGCAAATCTATAATTATTCTATGATTGATGAAGAATCTGTTTAATGGATAAGGTAGTTAGATCAGAGGGGGTGGGGATTATGCATTTTTATTATCAGAGATTCCATTTAATAAGTTGATCGTATTCTGAATTATAGTTTCTTGATTTGTTGTGTTAGGTGAATAAGAAACTATTTTTATATTGCTATTCCAATTCTAAGATTATGGTCTGTTTGTTTATAAAAAGTTTAATGTGATAACAAAGGCACTGTAATTAGAAATGCTTCATATAAAATGCGTTTGGGATAAACTTCAGTTTTGAAGGTTGGAAAAAACGTATAAATGATGCGGCTGGTTTTAATTTAAAAACTAACAGCATACGCAAGAATATGATTTATAAAATTACCGTATCGCGCGTTAGAATCCTCTAATTCTTAATATTTTATCGATTCTTATTTTTATTAACTGTGCGCAGTAAAGTACCATCCTCGAAATGCAACAAAGGAATTAATCACCTAATGATTAATGATTCTTGTATCCTTTTTACGAAGAGATACCTTTTAAAATCTTATTCTCTCGTTTTTATTTATGCATCCCTCATTAAAAAAACAAATAAAATGAATATATTACACATAAAGAAAGAATGATGGTACGCCCAAGGGGCGGGTATAGAGTAAATAAAATCAAAGAATTATATAGAATATAAGGGAATTAATGAATTTTGATTCTATTACGTTTTTTTGTCTCTGCCCCTAACTTTTTTGGAGCTTTTTTATAGCTTCAAGAGCTAGTCTTTTACGATCTGCACTCTTTGTATAAAGGGATGCCATCTGATCTTCTGTCCAGCCAAAAATTGCTTTGAGTTGTGATACTGTTGCTCCAGAATTAGCTGCACGTGTTGCGGCTAATTTTCTTAATCCATGCGCCGATTTTTTAATGCCAGCCGCATTACAAGCGTCTCTAAATCCATTCCCAAAGCTTTCTTTGGTGAATTTTTGATTCACTTTACTACAGATAAATGTTTCTTCTCCAATAGGACCAGTTTCAAGCGTTTTAGCTAATTCCGGTAAAATGGGAAGAAAAACATCTGTTTGGAATTTACTTTTCT
Organism: Bartonella sp. AP88HLJMH; assembly: GCF_042195605.1. Classification (NCBI taxonomy): domain Bacteria; kingdom Pseudomonadati; phylum Pseudomonadota; class Alphaproteobacteria; order Hyphomicrobiales; family Bartonellaceae; genus Bartonella; species Bartonella sp. AP88HLJMH. The sequence goes on from NZ_JBHIOR010000009.1 coordinate 81,624, forward strand.
CTGTTTTGAGATGAATAATATTGTCTTTGACATCTTTCCAGCCAATGCGTACCGCATCACCACGACGCAAGCCCGTATATAAAAGAACATCAATCCAGACACGTTCATGGGTACCATGATGCCATCTTTGATAATATTTTTCGACATCTTCTTCTGTCCAAACAGGAAATCCCTCTTTGTTTTTGAGGGGGGGTCTTTTTATTCCTAAAGCTGGATTATTTTCCAAAAGACCTTGATCAATCGCCCAATTAAAAAGTCCATTAAGGGCTTTCAGAAAATTTCTAGCCATTGCTGGTGTTTCTTTACGCCGTTCAACACCGGCTATGATATGTTTCTTTTCAATTGCTTGGTATGGAATGTTTCCTATGGTATCACATACCTTCATAAGGATGAGTTCTTTTTGTTTTTGGGTGACTTTAGAAAGGTTATGCCAATTGGAGCTATTAAAATACTGTTTAAGGAGCCATGCGAATGAACCTTCGACTAGCTTACCAGTTTTTGATTTAGGAAGTATAAGCCCTTGTAACTCGGCAAGTGCGCTTTTGTAGTTGTCAACAAACTCTTGCGTTCCATAGGTACCGCGTATTCTAATACGTGGTCCATGACCAATACGTACATACCATATAATTTTACCATGACGTGTGACTTCTTTGACAAGATGAGGAGGACGTGGTTTAGGCATGGTATTTTACATCTTAGAGAGTGCGGTTTCGTAATATTCATTCTTTGACAAATCTAAAAGTTTGTCTGGGTGGCTAACTGAATTTGGTATTGGAATATCTGCTTTAAGATAGATAAGCAGTTCACCGGTAGGTTTGATTTCTATGAGTTCGCAACCTTGTTTTTTAGCTTCTCTTAAAGCGCGTGCAATGGCTGGTTGCGTTATAGCAGCTGGACGAGGCGCCATATCTTTTCTCCTTACATTGAGATGCAATTCACGTGTGGCGTGAATCACGCATTACTTGAAAGTGTTAGGAAGGGTGGGGGTGCTTGTAGATATGCGGGGAACAAAACACCCCCATAAGGTTAAGCAGCTTTTGTTGAGAGTTGTTGTATCTCTCGTTCTATCTCTGCTAAAAAGGTTTCAACAACTTGATTGATCTGTTCAATTTGTTGATCATCACGGAGAACACGCTTGACTTTCATACGCAAGTGAAAGAATTCCCCCGTAAAACGTGGGTCATAGCTAACGAAATCACACCATTTTCGTCCTGTACAAGCCATTTGGAATTGCATTTGTGCGTGATATTCTGGTTTGATTTCGTCACCTATACAAAAGCGCATATGTGTTACTGATCTCGGGCATTTGACTTCGATTAAACCGTCTTCTCCAATGAGACCATCGGGGCTAGCACCCGCCATTTCTATTGTGGGGTGTTGGATAAAGCCGCACTTTGTTATATTGGCATCATAAATGAAGCCATATTCTCTCAAGGCATCTTCTTCATGTTCGATACCCCATCTCATATCTTCAGTTTCATAATAAGGGCTTGTTTCGCCTGTTAAGCGCTCCGTTATGAGTTTGATTTTGTAGTCTTCATATTTGCTCGTAGGCAATCCTTTTGCTGTCTTACTGATAATGTTGTAAACATTAGATGCGGTGACTTTACCCAAGCGCGCTTGAAACCATTCTGCTGTTCTTTGTTCCATCTCACACCGCCGTTTGTTGCTCTTGTGGTCCATATTCGATATCTTGGACGTGAATATATTCGGCATCTTGTATAGGCGCCTCTATTTGCTTTTGTTGTAGGAAAGATTGTTCTTT
>NZ_JBHIOR010000010.1:0-80260 GCF_042195605.1 Bartonella sp. AP88HLJMH
ACATTCATTTGTGGTAAAGGTGGAAATAAGCTTGTCAAAGAAAGTTTTGGCAACCTCTTTCGTGAAGCATGTAATGCAGCGGGTATTAAAAAATCAGCGCACCGATTGCGAAAATTAGCAGCAAAACGTGCTGCCAATGCTGGTGCTACGGTTTCACAAATGAAAGCGCTTTTTGGCTGGAGCGAAGATAAAATGGCATCCCTTTGTACCAAAACAGCCGATAGAAAACGACTTGCAACAGAAGCAATCAAAAAGCTACAAAAAAGTTAGAGCAATGGGCGGCAGCTAAAAAAACAAACCAAAGCACCATCAAAATTATTAACGAAATCAAAGCGGCGTTTGAGGTGTATCAAAAACAAGAAGAGAAATAGGTGGTTGTGCCTGTTGCTTTGTTTGCCATAAATTATAGTTTGTTTGCATATCCAACCAAAATTTTGCTTTACTAAAACCAGCTAATTCTAATTTAATAGCAAGCTCGGTACTTATAGAAGCATGTCCGTTAATCACTCTTGATAAAGAAGCTCTTGTCATATGGAGATGATCAGCTAATTTTTGTATTGTTATCCCCATTTCTTCTAAGAAAGCTACTTTCAGAACTTCACTCGGATGTGCGGGGTTATGCGTCATTTTTTTCATTCCTCTCATCAATGGTAATCTTGATAATCAACAAGCTCCACATCTGTTCCTATAAAGCGAAAAGTAACACGCCAATTTCCATTCATCCATATAGAATAGTACCCTGTAAGTTCACCTTTAAGAGGGTGTATTTTAAAGGCAGGCGCTCTCAACATTTCAGGCGTAGTAGCACTTGTTAAAGCCGTTAAGATAACGCGTAATTTTTTAAGTGATCTGGTCAAATAGCTTTTGTGGAACCTGTTGTATAAAATAATTTTAAGCCCTTATATTTAAAACTCACAATTGCCATTACCGCCCCTTGTCGTATATCATTGCTATACGGTTAATAACAAATAAGAGTTAAGCCCATGTTAGAAATATCTGATTCTATATCTGGAAAAAATAGATAGGAATAAGTGATAAAAAGCTTCAAAAAGGTTAGGGATAGACACTCAAAAAACATAATAGAATCAATGAATTATAAAACCCTTTACTCTTGTAGTAAATCACTGATTTTAATTACCTTTTTTACACTCTTTTAGTGGTGCAAAACTATAACGATGTAATCCTATAACTGGTCCATATTTATCAAGAGCTGTACGATGCGCTAGCGTTGCATAACCTACATGCTTCTCTAAACCATACCCTTTATAAACTTGTCCTGTACATTCCATCATCCGATCACGCGTTACTTTCGCAATAATAGATGCGGCTGCAATTGAAACTGAACGCTGATCGCCCTTAATCAATGCCATTGCAGGACAGGACAACTCAGAAGGAATATCACGCCCATCAACAAGGACATAGTGGGCTGGAATGGCTAATCCTATAATACAGCGACGCATTGCTTCTAACGTTGCTTTTCTAATATTAGATTGATCAATTGTACGAGCACAAAGACTGGCGACTGAAACCGCTAATGCACTTTGCAAAATTTCATGATAAAGTCTATTTCGTTGAAAAAAAGAAAGTTTTTTTGAATCATTTAACCCATTAGGAATACGATCTCTATCCAAGATAACGGCTGCTGTTACCACAGGTCCAGCGAGAGGCCCCCGTCCTACTTCATCAACACCTGCTATGTGAAAAAAACCCTGTTTTTGCAAATCCAATTCGCACGAAAAATTTGGTTGAAGCGGCAAATTAAACATCTTTGATACATCACAAATACAACAAACATACATCTATTTCTGTAGCCTGATCATTTTTTGCAAGCATTACAGTTTTAAATGGCTCTTCAAACATTCCACGAATTCTTGCACAAAAAATAAAAAAACACATTTCTTTGGTTACCCTCTTTTATTATGTATAATAAAATCATGATAAAATAAAAGCTTTTATATTTATTTATCAAATATTTCCTAAAGTCATGATAGGTTTTACAAACCAATTTGGGTACATTGATTTGATAAAAAGAGCTGCTTGTTGCGCCGTTTGTTTATTTTTAAAAATGCCAAAGCAAGTTGCTCCCGTTCCAGACATACGGGAAAAAAGAGCCCCACATTCATCTAATATAGATAACACTTCAGCTAACTGAGGTGCTATTTTTAATGCAGGAGAAAAAAGATCATTACGCGTTTCTTGTAAAACTTCAACTAATGAATCAACACTCTTTAAAGCGTCTGTATTAATTTTTAAAGAAGGATTATGACGCTTCTCTAACGCTTTAAAAACAGCTTGTGTTGAAATCTCTTGTCCATGATTAACCAATACCATTGCTAATGAACAAGCTTCTTTTATTTGTATCATCTCTTGACCAATTCCTTTGACCAAAAGCGGCTGCTGATATTCTAATGCACAAAGGCACATGGGAACATCAGCACCAAGAACTAAGCTCTTTTTTGCTAATTCTTCGTAAGGGCAATCAAGATTCCACTGCCGACGCAACATGCTGATAACCCCAGCTGCATCACCTGAGCCACCACCAATGCCTGAAGCAACAGGTAATGTTTTTACAAGCCGAAAAAAAGCAGGTTGAGCACATTCCGGAAAAGTCTTATGCATAAAGTCCCTTGCGCGAATAACCAAATTGTCTAAATGAGAAACAAGCCCTTTTGCAAACGACCCCGTCAAAACAAACTGATTATTTTCACAAGGTGCATAGTGTAGACAATCACCGCTAAGACTAAAATAAACCAAACTTTCTATTAAATGATACCCATCAGCACGTTGCCCCACAACATGTAGAGCTAAATTCAATTTAATAGGTGTAAATAAATAGGAATGTCTTTGGAACGAAGTTTGTACATTTGATATCATATGACGTAATATTCACTTACATAGGGTTCTTTTAAAAATTTCCCCCTTTTACCCATACTTTTAGCACGAGCCCTATAAACAGCTTGGAATATTCTTAATCGTTTTCTAAAAAACAATAAATATAAAGAGTTCTCATACAAAATAAACGACATGTTCTCATTCGTATCATTGCAAGCCTTTTTTCTTCTAGTATCTGTTTTTAGATAAAAATCTCTCTGGCTTGAATGATCCTTTCCATCACAAACCATAACGCTGCCAAAGAGCTCGCTCTTCTGCTGCCATCAATGCACTATCAACGACTGTATAAACCGTATGTGCCGTCACTCCTGAAGGCGTTTTAGGTCCTAAAAAACTTTTTGGAGGCATAATAAGTCGAAGTTTTGCATCATTACCAAAGCGCTCCTTAATAACAGAACGTACATCATTCAATCCATCAACCAGACCAAGCCCAACGCTTTGTTTTCCACTCCAAAACATTCCTGTAAAGAGATTCGAATCATCTGATAATTTTTCAGCACGCCGTTCTTTAACCAAATCGATAAAAGTTTGATGCACTTCAAGTTGGAGAGATTTCAAATGCTCAATATCCGCCTTTTTTTCTGGCTGAAATGGATCTAATGTAACTTTGTTCTTTCCTGCTGTGTATACACGCCGTTCGATACCAATTTTCTTCAAAAGTTCCGGAAAACCAAAGGAAGCTGAAACCACTCCAATGGAACCAACAATTGAAGAAGGATCTGCAAAAATTTCATCCCCTGCACAAGCAATCATATAACCACCAGATGCTGCAATATCTTCAATAAACACAAGAACCTTTTTATTTTTTTCTTCTGCCAAGTCACGAATGCGCTTGAAGATAAAACGCGATTGTACAGGTGAACCACCAGGAGAATTAATAATAAGTGCAACAACCGGTGACTTTTTGTGTGCGAAAGCCTTCTCTAAAAGATTTGCACACCTACTGAGGGAAAGGGTACGAGATATAGATGCTGATGAATCCATAATTGCTCCTTGAAGGCGCACCACAGGAATTTCAAGTTTATCGGAAGAAAAACGGCGTGGAATAAAACTTTTAATAAAATCCATCAAAACAAAATCTCCTTATAAATTAAGAACAATTAAATAGGCAAGGACAACAAAAAGGAACAACGTGATACCATCCAAAAGCGCCAATCAACCCCCACATTACAATCAGAAATATAACTTCACCCAAAAGCTAAGCCTCCCTAATGACAAAGTGTAGACTTTAAATAATAAACTAAAAAACACAAGATACTATTAGAAAAGTTCCCACAAGCTTATATATCCATTATTAATTGCATCAACTCGAGGTGAAAAAGTATGGTCATTACCTTCATGTATAACCAATGCCGGTAAAATAGATAAAGCTGCTCTGCTTCCTCGTTTTGCGTAAAATAAAAGACGAATTGCTGCTGTTTTCGCACGGGCATGCACAGGAATTATACAAATACCACCAAAACGCCCTTCTAAAGCATGCAAGATATCTGTCAACGATTGTGGACGTGCAATGAGCCCTAAGTATCCACCTGGCTTAACAATAGCTGCTGCACTCCGCAACCAGTTATCAAACATTGCTTCAGACATAACATGTGCTTCAGATTTTTGTTTATCAGGTGTCTTACGATCGGTGGGATTATTAAAAGGTGGATTCATAATCGCAAAATCAAAGCTATTATCTATCAAACCTGCTTTTATACGGGCATTCCCTTTGAAGGTAACATCTGCTTCTAGCAAACAAATTCGGCTAGCAAATTGTTTATTTTGTTTTAGCATAAGCGTTTTTTGAGCGTAAGATACCATAAAAGCTGAACGTTCAACTAAGGTAACATGAACTTTCAGACAACGCGAAGCAACAGCCAAACCCGCAGCTCCAGCACCTGCACCTAAATCAACAACCTTGCCCTTTAAATCACTCGGAACCAAACTAGCTAATAACATCGCATCCATTCCAGAACGATGACCATATTTATGGGGTTGAACCAAATAAAATTTTCCGCGGTGAAAACTGTCAATTGTTTCACCACTCTGATTCGCTGCTTTATCCATTTAAAAGCCTAATGCTCACCTTTATAAATTGCATTTTTGCCATTCAGCTACTATTTTAAATTTTTTATTATTTCATAACAATAAGATTACACTCGCTAAAGAACATTTCTTGCCAATAACATTCCAAGCTAACACTTTTAAACGACATCAAAAGCTTGAGTCAAAACCAAACCCCCTTTATGCTAATGAATAAAGTAAATTTTATATATGTCCATTGCAATACTCTAGGAGTAAACACATTGAGTGCAGCTATCAAACCAAAACAAATAAGAAATAATCAAATTTCTCTTCAATCTCTTGTCAATCTTACTCAAAAAGATATGGATTGCGTAAATCAATTTATTCTCTCTATGGCAAAATCAGAGGTTGAGATGATCCCTGAAATTTCTAACCATCTTATTTCATCAGGTGGAAAGCGATTACGCCCAATGATTACGCTCGCTTCTGCTCATATGTTTGGTTATCAAAGTGACGGGCATATAAAACTCGCAACAGCTGTTGAATTTATGCATACAGCAACATTGCTACACGATGATGTGATTGACGAAAGTAATTTACGACGTGGAAAATCTACAGCACGGATGATTTGGGGGAATCAAGCAAGTGTACTTGTTGGTGATTTCCTATTGGGCCAGGCCTTTAAAATGATGGTCGATGTCGGTTCCATAGAAGCGCTCTCTGTCCTAGCCAACGCTGCTGCAATTATTGCTGAAGGAGAAGTTATGCAACTTTCTGCCGCAAAAAATATAAAAACCAGCCCTTCAGAATATCTCAAAATCATCGATGCAAAAACAGCAGCACTTTTTTCAGCAGCCGCTGAAGTAGGACCCATTATTGCTGGCTATGGAAATAAAGAGCGTTCTTCATTACGTGAATATGGAACATCCTTAGGTTTAGCTTTCCAATTAATTGATGATGCACTTGACTATAGCGGTAGTGCTCAAAACTTAGGAAAAAATATAGGGGATGATTTTAGAGAAGGAAAAATCACAATGCCTGTTATTCTCGCATATGAGCGTGGGAATATGGTAGAAAAAGATTTCTGGAAAAAAGCGCTTGAAGATGGCAATAATAATGATGAATCCTTCGCACACGCGCAACACTTAATGGAAAAGTATGATAGTATCACAGATACAATAGAACAAGCACGCATCTATGGAAAATATGCAATTGATGCTCTTGTTCCCATGAATGAAAATCTTGCTTATAATGCTCTCGTTGAGACTGTTGAATTTTGTATTGCGCGCGTAAACTGAATTCTTTGCAAGAATCGCAGTATTTCTCAACAAAGTAATGAGATATGATCTATAAACAACACCATCAATTGATTATCTTGAAAAGGATTAGCTCCATGTGCTCTGCAACGGTATCTCGACTTTTTGCCCTCTTTATCGTGGGTATCATGCTGATGCCATCCCTCACCTACAGTAAAATAAGTGCAGCAACTCATACAAGCTCATTTACAGGTGCTTATTTAGCTGGAAGGGTTGCAAATCATGAAAATAAAACAGAACTTGCTATCAATTATTTTAAACAAGCACTGGTTTATCAACCTGATAACATTGAAACACAAAAAGAGCTCCTTGAAGCTATGCTCTCGGTCGGAAACTTTAAAGAAGCTGTCCAACAAGCCCAAAAACTCAAAGAGAACGATGTTATAACTCCCTTTGTTTCCTTAACTTTGTCAGTAGAAAGTCTCATCAAAAAAGATTATAAGAATGCCAAGGCTCTTCTGAAATTAAAGGAACTTCCTACGTCCAATAATCCAATACCTGAACTCATCGGCGCTTGGATTACATTTGGATCTGGACAAAAATCTCAGGCAATCGATGATCTTAAGAAACTCAAAGGTCCTGTCTGGTATGATCTTTTTATATCTTATCATCTAGCACTTATGAGCGACCTTGCAGAACGGCCAAAGGATGCAAAAAAATATTTCATTAAAGCACTGAGTAACAAACAGGGAACTCTTATCGCTCCTAATACTTATGAGCGTATTATCATAGCCTATGCCTCATTCCAATTGCGCCATAATATGCGCAACCAAGCTCTTCAAACAATCCAGCATGGCGAACAAATGTTGTCAGGTCGAGAAGTCCTTAAAAACTTTCAAGAAAAAATTGAAAAAAATTCTTTCTTAGAGAGAGTTATTAAAACACCTCAACAAGGAGCAGCCGAGGTATTATATAATTTTGGAACAGCCCTCAACTACAAAAACTCAGGGCGAATTGCACGTATTTTTAAGCAATTATCTTTCGCATTATACCCTCAAAATGACGCAACACTGTTTCAGCTCGCACACATTTCTGCTAAATTGAACGATCCACATCAAGCAATTAAACTTTATCGCGCTTTATCCCCTAAATCTCCTTATTATAAAGATGGACAACTTCATCTTGCATTCCTTCTTGCCAATAACAACAATTACAAAGAAGCAATAAAATTACTCACATTGTTAAATAAAAAATTTCCCAATGATCGTAATATTTTGATAACGCTCGTTGCTTTTTATATGCAGGATAATAAATTTCTTGAAGCCATTAAAACTCTAGACTACGCTATTACAAAGATAAAAAACTTTCAGCAGGACGATTGGAAACTCTTTTATCAGCGTGGTATTGCTTTTGAACGTTTAAAGCAATGGCCAAAAGCAGAACTTGACTTGCGAAAATCTCTTGAATTTTTCCCAAATCAACCGCAGGTTCTTAATTATTTAGCCTATTCCCTTGTGGAACGTGGTGAGAAGCTTGAAGAATCGCTCCGTATGCTACAAAAAGCCTCTGCTTTACAAGCTCACAACAGTCATATTCTCGATTCTTTAGGGTGGGCTTATTATAAACTAAAAGAATATAATAAAGCAGTGCAAATATTAGAAAATGCTGTCAGATTACAACCTGAGGACCCAACACTAAATGATCATTTAGGGGATGCCTATTGGAAAGTTGGGCGTAAACGTGAAGCAATCTTTCAATGGAACCACGCAATTGACGGAAAACCAGAAAATTCTGAACAAATTCAAGAAAAGTTGAAATTTGGTTTGCAATAAACGATGCTTAACCATAAACCACATGAAATAATAAATAGAGAAACTAAAATTACTTTGTTTTTTGTTTAGTTCAATATAAAGAGTATAAAGCGTGAAACTGCCTGAACATCTTAACCCCAAACGTTCTTTTCAGGGACTAATATTAACTTTGCAAAATTATTGGGCACACTATGGGTGTGCAATTTTGCAACCTTACGATATGGAAGTCGGAGCTGGGACTTTTCATCCAGCAACAACATTACGCTCTCTAGGACCACGCCCTTGGAAAGTTGCTTATGTCCAACCCTCTCGACGTCCAACAGATGGCCGATATGGTAAGAATCCAAATCGTTTACAACACTATTATCAATTCCAAGTGCTTCTCAAACCCTCTCCGCTCAATCTACAAGAACTTTATATAAAGTCGCTACAAGCTATCGGGCTTGATACAAAACTGCATGATATTCGCTTTGTTGAAGATGATTGGGAAAGTCCCACTCTTGGTGCTTGGGGGCTTGGATGGGAATGTTGGTGCGATGGAATGGAAGTCTCTCAATTTACTTATTTTCAACAAGTGTGCGGCATTGAATGCACTCCTGTTTCAGGGGAACTCACATACGGTCTTGAGCGTCTAGCGATGTATATCCAAGGGGTTGATAACGTCTATGACCTTAACTTTAATGGTTTGGAGGGAGAAAACAAAATAAGTTATAGAGATATTTTTTTACAAGCAGAACAGGAATACTCATATTATAACTTCGAATTTGCTGATACAAAACTGCTCCATCAGCACTTTATCGATGCAGAACGCGAATGCAGCGCACTTCTTGATGCTGGAAAACCAAATAAAGAAAATGTATTCCATCGCTGTGTTTTTCCTGCCTATGATCAATGTATTAAAGCGAGCCATATCTTTAATCTTTTGCAAGCACGTGGCGTTATTTCTGTAACCGAACGACAAAATTACATTCTTCGCGTTCGTAATCTCGCGCGCCGTTGTGGGGAAGCCTTCTTACTCACAGAAGCTGGACAAATATATACTGGAGAAGCCTAATGTCTGATCTTCTTCTTGAACTTTTCAGTGAAGAAATCCCCGCACGTATGCAACGAAAAGCTGCTGCTGATCTTAAGAAATCTGTTACAGATCAACTTGTGAATGCTGGATTGATCTATGAAGCTGCTCGTGAATATTGGACACCTCGGCGGCTAACATTGGACATACGCGGACTTTCCACACGCTCCAAAGATGTCCATGAAGAACGCAAAGGTCCCAGTATAAAATCACCACAGCATGTAATTGATGGTTTTCTACGTGCAACAGGATTAAATGATGTTTCTGAAGCGCATATTGGACATGATGATAAAAAAGGTCATTTTTATATTGCTAAAATTGTTAAAAAAGGTCGAGCTGCAGAAGAAATTATTGCCGATATTTTACCGGATATTATCCGCAACTTTCCGTGGCCGAAATCTATGCGTTGGGGAAAAGATTCAGCACAAAGTGGTACTTTGAAGTGGATTAGACCTTTACAAAACATTCTTTGCATCTTCGGACCAGAAATTGGTGAAACACATGTTATTCCGTTTACAATTGGTTCTCTTAAAAGCAATAATTTAACTTATGGTCATCGTTTCTTAAGTGATGGAGAGCCATTTCAAGTGCGCCGCTTTGATGACTATGTTACTCAACTTGAAACCCATAAAGTCATTCTGGATGCCGAAAGACGAAAGAATATTATTTTAGCTGATGCCCAAAATCTCTGCTTTGCAAACGGTTTAGAACTGGTTCAAGATAATCCCCTCCTAGAAGAAGTTGCTGGTCTTGTTGAATGGCCTGTTATCCTGATGGGTGATTTTGACAAATCATTCCTTGATATTCCTCCAGAAATTATTCGCTTGACCATTCGAGCCAATCAAAAATGTTTTGTCACCCGCAAACAAGGAGAAAAAGTAAAACTTTCTCATCATTTTATTCTCGTTTCTAATATTCTTGCAAATGATGAAGGCAAAGAAATTTCGAAAGGAAATAGTAAGGTTGTCCGTGCCCGTCTTTCTGATGCACTTCATTTTTGGCAAACCGATCAGCATGATTTGCCTGATCTTCAACAATTGGAATCTTCTATAAAAAAATTTGAGCTTGATATAAAAAAACCTCTCGATCAAAGAATGGCGCGACTTGATCATTTGAATGTAACCTTTCATGCTAAATTAGGTACACAAGGTGAAAGAGTAGAACGCATTGCTACACTCGCACAAGAAATTGCCCCTTTGATACAAACAGATCCTCTTTTAGCAAAACGTGCAGCCATCCTTGCAAAAGCTGATTTGCAAACAGAAATTGTCGGAGAATTTCCTGAACTACAAGGTGTTATGGGGCAAAAATACGCCCTTCTTCAAGGGGAAGATCCTCGCGTAGCTGTAGCAATCGAAGACCATTATAAACCTCAAGGACCAACAGATCGTCTTCCACAAGAACCACTTGCTATAACCGTTATGCTCGCCGACAAAATTGACATGCTCGTTGGCTTTTGGCTCATTAATGAAAAACCAACGGGCTCAAAAGATCCCTATGCGTTAAGACGAGCAGCATTGGGAATTATTAGGCTTGTACTTTCGCGAGATTGGAAAATCAATCTTATGCCGCTGTTCCAGTTAGCAACGAATCTTTTCTTACAACAAAAAAATAAATATGAAATCTCTCAAAGAGAAAATTCACAATTGCAGAATCTGCTTCCAGAAAAAACAGAATATATTTTATCAGATCTGTTATTCTTTTTTCATGACCGTTTGAAAATCTATCTAAAAGAGGAAGGCGCTCGTTACGATGCCCTTGAAGCCGTTTTAAATAAAGATTCTGATGATTTTTTATTGGTTGCACGTCGTGTCGAATCGCTTATCGCTTTTATCAATACCCACGATGGAATGAACTTTGTAGCCTCTGTAAAACGTACTGCCAATATTCTTGAAAATGAATTTCAAAAAAGCACAACAATAGCGAATGAAATTAATCCTGAGCTCTTTGTCGAGAAAGAAGAAAAGCAGCTCTATCATGCAATCTGTGAAGTAGAAAGAAAGGTTCTTGCTCCCATCAATGCAACAAATTTATCATTTGCACTCAGTGTGCTAGCGCCACTTGGAAAATTGATTGATATATTTTTTGAAAAAGTATTGGTGAATGATAAAAAAACTGATGTTCGTGCTAACCGTCTTGCTCTTCTCAAACGCACTCACATTGTTACACAATCGGTTGCAGACTTCTCAAAACTTGTCATTTAAAATCAAAATACCCTATTAACTGATAAAAACAATGAAGATAATTTTTTCTTTTTTATGACTTTTATTAATTAATATTGAGAAAATTATGCAACCAAAGAGACTGTTCTTTATCTCTCAAATATCATTAATTAAGATATGTTTTCATTTTGATAAATGATTCTTTCTCAAGAGACTCTTTGATAAGTTCATCTGCCTTGTTAGAATCTATTTCCCTTGCAATAAGGGTACGTGCTGTAGAAATTGCCAAATCAATCGCCGATGAAGAAACCATGCGTATTGCATCCGCTTCTGCTTGGGCAATTTTTTGTTCTGCCAATTTATTGCGGTTTTTTACATATTCTTCTGCTTTTGCACGGGCCTCAGCAATAACAGATTCAACTTCATGCTTTGCTGCTGCAATAATTTCTTGCGCATCTTTTTCTGCTTCTGCATGTTTGCGTTGATATTCAGCCAATATTTCCTGTGCCTCTTCACGAAGACGCAGAGCCTCATCCAGTTCATCTTTGATACGTTTCGCGCGCGCATCAAGATGGTGTATAACCCTCTGTGGAATTTGGAAATAGACTAAAAGAGCCAAAAAAAGAACTAACCCAACAAATGCCCAAAAAGTATCAGTCATCTTTGTCTTCCTCAATAATCCGCAGTTTTAACAACTGAACGAACAGCCTCTTTGCTGATATCAACGTCAATCAATTTTTTCACAATTTCAAGAGCTACTTCTTCAGCGATAGAACCAACATTTTGCATCGCTTTATCCCGAATTTTTGCTATCTGTTTTTCAGCATCTGCGAGTTTTTTCTCTAGACTCTCTTCAATTTCTTTCCGTTCAAGCTCTGCCTTTTCTTTTAATTCTTCACTAGCTACCTGCGCTATAGCCTGCGCGTTCAAACGCGCTTCTGCTAATTTCCGCTCATAAGTTTCAACAACAATGTCTGCTTCTTGCTTCATGCGCATTGCCTGATCTAAATCAGATGCGATTCGATCTCGCCGTGTTTCAATAACACCGCCAATACGTGGTACAATTACACGGGAGATAAAAAGATAAAACAGTCCGAAAGAAATTGCCAACCAGAAAAAATGCGAACCAAAATGCACAAAATCAAAAGGCGGAAACACACGATTTGCATGCTCTGCTACCTTTTTAATATGTTCTATCGACGTTTCAGTGTTCTGTGCATAAGCGCTTGAAACAAACATCTTCTTTCATCCTTTAAATAGCTTATTAAAGCCCTCTATAACCGATGATAACTGACAAACATCTCTCTGGCATCTCTCTAGTTAAGAGCCTAAAAGGGTAAATCTTTCCTCATGCAAGAACAGATATACCCTTTTGATAATGATTAAACCCCAAAAAGAAGTAATAAAGCAATGAGCAATGAAAAAATTCCCAAAGCTTCTGTTACAGCAAAACCAAAGACGAGACGTCCAAACTGACTATCTGCTGCTGATGGATTTCGTAATGCACCAGAAAGATAGCTACCAAAAATATTACCAAGTCCTAAAGCTGTTCCAGCCATACCAAAGCAAGCAAGACCAGCGCCAATATATTTTGCTGCAAGCACCATTTCCATGTTATTCTCCTTTAAAGCGAAATTGCATTATTCGACGGAAAACCGCCAGTTCTATTAATGTCCTGGATGAATTGCATCATTAAGATACATACAAGTTAAAACCGTAAAGACGTAAGCCTGAAGAAATGCGACCAAAAACTCAAGAGCAGTAATTGCTACAGTCATAATAAGCGGTAAAATCGAACCACCCACACCTACGATTCCTACCCCAATCATTGAAACAACAAACCCAGAAAACACTTTAAGCGTAATATGACCAGCAAGCATATTCGCAAAAAGACGAAGAGAAAGACTAATTGGACGGGAGAGAAAAGAAATAACCTCAATCATTGTCACCAGAGGTAAAACCACAACAGGAACTCCACTGGGAACGAACAGTTTCAAAAAACTGACCCCATGCTTATAAAAGCCATAACCAATCACCGTCAAAATTACCACCATTGCTAACGAAAACGTGATCATGATTTGAGACGTAACCGTATAAAAATAAGGAAAGAGACCAATAAAGTTAGCAACCAAAATAAAAGTAAACAGAGAAAAAACTAAAGGAAAAAACTGCATTCCCTGCACACCAGATGATTCCCGCAGAGTCGATGCTACAAATTCATATGCCATTTCCGAAAGAGACTGCATCCGCGTTGGAACCAATCCACGACTCGATGATGAAATAAAGAGAAAAATAGAAGTTACAACAACCGTGAGAACTGTAAACAATGATACATTTGTAAACGATAAATCCATATTTCCTATGGAAATCTTAATCAGCCTTAAAACCTCAAACTGATGAATAGGATCTGGAGCGTGCGCTGTCACTTCAACCTCATTTATCGGACCTCTCATTGGCCCCTTTATTTTGTTTATCTTGGCGCAATACGCCTTTTTTTCCTAATTGACTGGAGGAAACATACCCCACAGACCGAAGAATACTCAATACACCAGCAGCAAATCCAAAGAAGAGAAAAAATACCAATCCCCAAGGCCATGAACCTGCTAACTTATCAAACCCCAACCCCAAAACAATACCAACTATAATACTTGCCAGAAACTCACTGGAAAGCTTAATTGCACCTGCCATCCTTCCTTGTGATTTTTCCCGCTTATTCCTATGCTCCCGCTTCTTTAATGCTTGCTTGCGCACTAAAGCTACGCTTAAGTTCCTACTACGACATTCCAAATCCTCTGAATGAAGACACTCTCCTTGCTTTTCCTCTTCAGCCTCCTTACGGCTCATAACGGGTTTCTCGCCCATCGCCATCATTGGCTCCTTAATTAAAAAGCAACGTAAGAATACATTTTATAAAACCGTGTGCATCATATTGTTCCCGAATTTATTCGTCAAGATACTAAAAGAAATCTATCACAAGTTATCGTATAAATTTTATTGCAGAAATAACGTATTTTTCAATTTACATGCTTTCTTAAAAAGATATTCCAAGCACCTAAACCGATTTCACGACAGCACCCGTGAATGTATAACGAAAAGTTCACGTGAATAATATAAAACTCATAGAACAACCATTTTTACACTTAACAAAAGGTGTAAACCAATACCATCTTATTTTCCGACTCCCAATGTTATATCAGTCCTAGTTTTGAAAGAGAACATAGAAAGCTAAAAACAGTATGAGAGCGTTGGTTTTCTCCTTTTATTCGAATAAACTTGCACTTTTTATTTTATGAAAATGAAATAATCAATGGTTTCTATATGATCCTATTCGCAAAGTATTTTATATACGCCATTACAGGCCTCATCACGAAATGAGCTTGAGGGTATTAAGAGAAGGTCCTTTAAATACAAGATATTAATAAATCCAAAATTTCAAATAGATTAAGCCAATAGAACACAATAAAATTTAAATACGATTACCATACTACTTTATACAATTTTAATCCACTTTTATGAATTTCGCTCTTTACAATTGAATATCCGTAGATTCAGCAAATATTTTTGCTTTTTATTCAGACAAACTATCGTAAGCAAAAGCGCTTATTCATAAGCTTTATTTTTATGAAACGATAATCTAATGCTGCTTTTCAAACAAGCATCATAATTACATTCCCCTACCCTCATATTGCATCTATTCTTGCACTTTAATAACCCATTAAGAGGATTATGTACTCTTTCTTAAATACTCCCTATTAAACTCTTCTCATGACATGCAAATAAATGATCTTTATCAAGATGAGAGAACTCTATTCAATAGCGCTCATGATAAATGATTATCAATAAAATTAAAACTTTAGCAAATAAAACTTTTTCTTTTATGAAAAGAACGATCATTTAAAAAACTTATTTTTAAGATTCTTAAGTATAGATTTCATTCACTTAAAAAATTAAAGAGTTATCATTTCTTCTTGGAACGTGTCGCAAAAGGATTATCAGAGGCTCGTAATGATATGCGAACGGGTATACCAGACATATCAAATGTTTCACGTAACCCATTGACAAGATAACGCAAATACGACTGAGGCATACTTTTGGGGCGCGAGCAGGAAATCATAAATCCAGGAGGACGTGTCTTAACCTGTGTGATGTATTTAACCTTAAGTCGACGTCCAGAAACCGCAGGAGGTGGATGATGTGCCACAACAGTTCCAAGCCATTGGTTCAATTTAGCCGTCGAAATGCGACGATTCCATACACGGTGCATCATCATGACATTTTCCATCAGTTTATCAATCCCTTGACCATATTGTCCTGATAAAGGAACAGCTCTCAAACCACGAACTTGAGGAAGAAATCGCGCACATTTTTCATGCAAATCAATCAATGTGGTCTGACTGTTTTCAATAAGGTCCCACTTATTGAAAGCAATAACTGGAACACGCCCTTCACGAATCACAAGATCAGCAATTTGTAAATCCTGCTTTTCAAAAGGTATCGTTGCATCAAAAACAATGACCACCACTTCTGCAAAACGAATAGCACGCAAAGTATCTGCAACAGATAGTTTTTCTAATTTTTCTTGAATTCTCGACTTTCGACGTAAACCTGCAGTATCAAAAAGTTTAATATGACGACCACGCCATTCCCAATCTACAGAAATAGAATCACGCGTGAGTCCTGCTTCTGGTCCTGTTAACAATCGCTCTTGTTTCAACATACTATTGATAAGAGTGGATTTTCCTGTATTGGGACGCCCCGCAATTGCAATCCTAATGGGCTTACTTTCATCGTAAATAAGCTTCTCTTCTTCCAAATCCTTTACATCATCACCAACAGATGCAGGTTGTATCATTCTATCTTCTTCTTTGTTGTTGCCAAAAACATGCTCTGACCCAACAGCATCTATAATTGCATCACGCAGATCACTAAGTCCCAAACCATGTTCAGCCGATATTGGGCATGGCTCCCCCAAACCTAATGACCACGCCTCATACTCTCCTCCTGTTGCCGCTCTTGACTCAGACTTATTGGCAACAAGCACAATTGGCTTTCCTGATTTGCGAACCAATGAAGAAAAATTTAAATCACTTGGTGTTATTCCGCTCTTTGCATCAAATACAAATAAAATAAGATCCGCTTCATCAATTGCAACTTTTGTATGAGAACGCATACGCCCCTCAAGTGTATGATCACCTGCTTCTTCCAGCCCAGCCGTATCAATCACATCAAAACGTAGATCTTGAAGTTTTGCCGCATGAATACGCCGATCACGTGTTACACCAGGCTTATCATCAACCAAAGCCAATTTTTGCCCAACCAAACGATTAAATAGTGTTGACTTCCCAACATTGGGACGACCAACGATAGCAATGGTAAGGCTCATCGATTTATTCCTTATTTGCCTTGCCCTCAGCTTGTATAAGCTCAAGCATCATTCGAGCCCGATCTGTTATCTTTAAACCCAAAGAACCTTCTTCAGAAATTTTCTTAAAATAATAAACCGCCTCATCCATTTTATCCGCCTTATAAGCAGCTAAGCCTAAAGCTTCTCTTGCAGACATACGCATAGGATCGGTATCACTTGCCATATCTTTAATGCGCTTTTCAACATCAGCTAATGTCCCTGTATCAACCAGAATATAAGCCGCCCGAATTTTTGCAACTTTCTGCAAAATCTGCGGTGCTTTCTCATCCGCTGCAACAGAATCAAAGATCTCCACTGACTTAATAATATCACCTTTCTCCATGAGTAAAGAAGCCTCACGTAAACGAGCAAGAAAAGGATATCCCCCAAAATGAGAAGTTTTAACAGTTTCTAATTGCTTTATCGCTTTATCAAAATCACGTGTATCCGCAAGATCAAGACTCTTTACAAATGCATCACCAATATAACCAGCTTTCTTTATTTGTGTATGATGATAAACTTGATAAGCAACTATCATGAATATAAAAAGAATAGCTGCTCCAATAATTGAAAAACCATACCGTCTCCAAAAAGCAAGCGCCTTTTCCTGACGAAATTCTGCATTCACTTCAGCAATAAAACTATCATACGACATATATCATACCTTGAAAAAAGTTACTTCACCTGTGCTTTTACGCATAAATGGATAAAGATGGTAGCCCTAATTAACTAAAAATCTTTAAATTGCTCGTTTATTTATTTTAAATCAACATGTAGCCAATTCAATCAGATTTTTGCAACAATCTTAATCGAAAATGATGTAAGCACCCTGTTTGTTCACATTACAGCTTTTACATATTATGAAAAATTCACTGCCTTAATATTTATCATGATTGCCTATCATCTCAAGCGAACTTTCTCTCCATTATATAGAGGAATAATCTTTTAAAGTCTTCAACCACAATCGTTGGTTGTATTGGATTATACAATTATAATAGAAAAACCAATTCTTGAAAAAACTTGAATAAACAGTAAATTTCCACGAATATCTACTAAAACCAAATAGATAAATTTTTATCTGTATCAAAAATACCGAAGCGTCATGATGAAAGTGTGGTATAATTCCAAATCTTCAGTTAAAGCTCTCTATATAAAGTATATCCCTTCAACTTATCTTCATACGATTAACAACCTTTTATAATTGATTCTTAAAGTTTCTAAAAATATCCTATTGTAAGGGCCAAACCCACATAAGCATTGGAACAGCAATAATAACGATCAACACCGCCAATGGAGCACCTAAACGTGGATAATCACTAAAACGATATCCTCCTGGCGCCATCACGAGCATATTACTTTGATGTCCAATAGGTGTAAGAAACTCACAGCCCGCACCAATTGCAACAGCCATCAAAAAAGCTTCAGGCTTATAATGAAGGGAATGAGCAAAACTTGACGCAATTGGTGCTACCATCATCACTGTTGCTGCATTATTCAAAAATGGCGTAACCAACATAGCTGTCACCAACATAAGCGCTAAAGCACCGGATGGCGGGAAAAATATTGCCAATTGGCTCAGCCATTGACCAATGAGATCCGTACATCCTGTTTTCTCTAACGCTTCACTCACTGGAATAAGAGCCGCTAATAGCACTAATATTGGGCCATCTAATGCCTGATACAGATCACGCGCGGGCAAAACACGAAAGATCACCATTGCAGCAGCAGCAGAAAAGAAAGAAAAAGCAACTGGAACAATATGAAAAGCTGTAAAAATAATTGCTATAAATAAAACAGCTAAAGAGATGAAACCATGTCGTAAATTTCCAAACACAATATTTCGTTTTGCTAGGGGCAAGCATTTCAATTCTCTTAATAAATTTGGAATAACTGCATCCTGTCCTTGCAAAACAATCACATCTCCAAGATGGAAAATAATATCATCAAGTCTTCCCCGCACCCTTTCATGTTGACGACTTAACGCAAGCAAATTTACATTATAGCGATCAAATAAAGAAAACTCTTTCGCACTAATACCGATAAGAGGTGAATTATGGGTAATGACTGCTTCAATAATATCAATATCACTGTCCTTATCACCTGCAACAATAGTTCGCCCCTTAGAAAACTCTAAACGAGCAGAGTTCATCACGCTATCTAACCCTGTATGTGATCCTTCCAGCAAAATAATATCATTTTCAGACAAAACAAAATCTGGTAATGGTGAAATAGATACTTTGTTTCTGATGATTTGAATCACCATAACATCACCACTTGATGGCTTAACCAAATCAACAATATTTTTTCCCACAATCGGTGAATTTATTGGAATATGTACTTCTGCAACATAATTACGAATATCAATGGCATCATCAAACGATACACCTGAACGCACACGCACAGGCAAAAGCCAATAAAAACAGACCAAATATACAACACCAGCCGTCGCAACAACCGCACCAACTGGTGTAAAATCAAACATAGTAAAAGGTGTTCCTGCTAAACGTTCTTGCATCGCTGAAATAACAACATTGGGAGATGTTCCTATCTGTGTCATAAGCCCCCCCAACAAAGAACCAAAGGCCATGGGCATCAAAAAGACAGAAGGAGAAACCTGAGAACGACGTGCAAACTGAAAAGCTATCGGAAGCATAATCGCCAAAGCACCAATGTTTTTAACAAACATTGATAATACGACAACAGAAAGAACCAAAAAAGCTAATTGAAGACGCACCGATTTCACGTCTGGCCATATCCGTTGGATAATAAATTCCATTATACCAGAGCGAGATACAGCAGTACTGACAACAAACACACTCCCCACGATAATAACGATATCATTACTAAAACCGCTAAAAGCTTCCTTCGGACTGACAAGACCAAGGGCACAAGCTATTAATAAAGTACAAATAGCAACAAGATCATAACGAAATCGATCCCAAATAAAAACAACCATCATGAGACCAATGATCGAAAAAGCCATTATTTGATTTTCTGTCATAACACTTACCTCTCCCCATTAAATTATAATGAACAAGAACATATTTTTTATGTTTTAAATATTCCTATAAACAGCAGCAAGATAAAAGCAGACATCGAAATATTTTAGGATAATTTTAAAGTGATAAAAAATTATGATGCGCATAAACTTGCCTCTCCTTATTATGCGTGCTTTTCTATAAAGTGCTGAACCCAAAGAAAATTGATAAAAGTTGATAAAGCTATATTGTAAAAAAGATGAGAATAACTCTAATATAGAGAGTAGATAATTGTTGAAACTGGTACACGCTATATTTAAACCTTTGTCGTTGCTTAAAAGAATTTATCTTCACTCTCAATTCAAAGAGTGGTAAAAATGAAAGAAGAAAGAATGGTCAATCTTAATAGTGGGTATCAAAGTAACCTCAGATATTGGCTCACTTGCATTATTGGATTTGTTGCTATCTTGGCAATTATAATTGTTGGTGGATTTTATATTGCAAAACCCTATCTTGACAGTTTTGTAAGAAAAGAAATAGCCCGTCATTCCATAAAAGCCGAAACATCTGAAGTAAGCATTCTAGGTAAAATCAATTTGAAGAATGTGACATTACCTGTTCCAGCTGGTACATCACTTAAAATTGGTGCCATTTCTGCCCGTCCTCCTCTTTCCTTTATTCCCGGAACTTTTACATTTTATAATGTTGATTTAAAGCATAATAATATTCATGTGCAAATTCCCCAAATTTCTCTTCGGAATGTATCCTTAAAAGAAAAGGATAGAACGATAACATCACGTCTTTTACAATCAATGATGCGTATTGAGCTTTCCTCAATTATTGCTCCCAATATACAACTTTCTATAGAAAATAAAAATAACCGAACAGAAACGGTTGAAATCAAGAATTTCCAGCTTTCTGATTTTAGAAATAACCATATCCATTCAGTTAGTATCAAAAATATGGATCTTAAAACGGTCGTAGCAAATGGTGCCAAACAGATGCAACTTATGGCTAAAAGTGATACAATAAAAGCCCATGATATCGACATCAACTATGCCTACTCTATCATTTTTGGAAAAAACAATGCTCTCAATCAAGGTAAAACCGTTACTGGCCCCATTTCTTTGAATAATATAAGTGTCGATATTTTTGAAGAAGCAGAAAAAAACAGCTCTTTCTTCCTTGGGCAGTTTAAAACATCTGGTTTAAAGATGAAACCGCTTGAGCAAACTCCTGAAAAATTAATCAAAGCTTATCTTAATGCAAGAAAAGAGAATAATAAAATCGCTGAAAAAGTAGCACAAAATGGTCTTCTTCTAAACATACTGCTCGCCATTACCTCAGCGGATGCCAAAGTTGATAATATCACCGTTGATATACCGCAGTTGAAAGCAACGCTCGAATCATTCCAATTCAAACCAAGTTTGTGGAAACAACCTATCCCTAAAAAGCTTTTTCTTTCTCTCAATAACCTTTCCGTTTTACCTAAAAAAATGAATGAAAAAGACTTAGAGTTCTTCAAAAATCTGAACTTTGAGCGCTTTAATGTTTCAGGAAAAATTGATATTTCTTACGATGAAAAAAAACGTATGCTCTTTCTTGATACAATGTCTTTCAATATGAAAAACGTTGGATCTGGGAACATCTCGGCTAAGGTTATTGATGTTGATGAAAAGCTTTTTTCTGGTCAGAAAAATATAATGATTGCTGCGTCTCAAGACCTTGGCATCAATGAAATTGATATACAATATACGGATGCAGGTTTCATTGATAAGCTTTTTTCTTATCTTGCGCAAAATCTTAATGACAGCCAACATGATCTAAAAAAGGAACTTTATGACGATTTCTATCTAATGATGACGCAGACCCCAAAAATTCTGCTAAAAAATCATGACGAAGCAGAAAAAATTTCAAAATCCTTAGGAGAATTTGCTAAAAATCCACAAACATTGATCGTTAAAATTAAAGCAAAAGATAATAAAGGTCTCGCAATAGTTGATCTCGAATCTGCTCTACAAAATGATCTATCTAAGGCTTTAAGCAAAGTACATCTCACTATTAAAAATGAAGCGTCGCGTTAAACATTTTGTGCTTTAAACATGATGATCTTGTCTATAAATTAAGAACTTTATTCCTCTTTTTTCTTTTGTATGATACAGAAGGTATCATACAAAGTCATTTATACAGAGAGTATAGAATCTAAAATTGACGATGCTTGGAGTTGTTCATGTCTGATTTATCTTCAAATCGCCTGCCTAATCGCGCTTCTCGTGTCACTAATCAAGCGCTTTCTGCTATCGAGCGTTTTCTCCATATTGAAGCTCTTAGTGGTGTTGTTCTTTTATTAGCTGCTGCTGCTGCACTTATTTTTGCCAATTCTAAATATGCTGCTTTCTATGAATCTTTTTGGCATACACCTCTTGGCTTTAATTTGGGTCATTTCACTCTTTCATGGGATTTACATTTCTGGGTTAATGATGCCCTTATGACTATTTTCTTTCTCGTCGCAGGAATGGAAATTCGACGCGAAATTCATGAAGGGGCTCTTGCCGATTTTAAACAAGCAATCTTACCAATTGTTGCTGCAATAGGGGGCGTTTGTGTTCCTGCAATTATTTACTTTATCTTCAATTTTAACGAGGGACATATCCGCGGTTGGGCTGTGCCAACAGCAACAGATATTGCCTTTGCTCTAGGTATTCTTGCTCTTCTAGGGAAAAAAATTCCTTCTAATCTTCATATTATTCTTCTATCATTAGCAATTATTGACGATATTATCGCTGTTCTTATTATTGCTTTTTTCTACTCAACAAACATTGATCCTAGCGGTTTAATGATTGCAGGAGCGGGTATTGCTTTGGTACTATTTTTTCAGTGGATCGGGCTTGCATCAGCATGGCTTTACATTTTACCTGGTGCAATCATTTGGTGGGGTTTAATGGTAACAGGCGTTCACCCATCGCTTGCTGGCGTAATCTTAGGGATGATGACTCCCGTTCTTCCTACCCGTACTCTTGTAGCGCCACTCACCATGCTCAGTAATGCTATGCAAATTCTTCAAGAAAAAAATACAAAAACAGATCTGCATCATATTTCAACAGCATTGAAAAAGATGCGCAAAGGACAACGGGCCATGATCGCCCCAGTAACACGTGTTCAAAAAGCATTGCATCCATGGGTTGCATACGGTATCATGCCAGTTTTTGCCTTCGCAAATGCAGGAGTAAGTTTTGCAAACTTTGATCTTTCTTCTGACAAATCATTCTTGATTGTTCTGGGTGTTGTCATTGGTCTTTTCATCGGTAAGCCTCTTGGTATTATCACTGCCAGTTATATAGCTGTAAAATCAGGGCTATGCCGCCTCCCCCCTCATATGACCTGGACAGGCGTTTTACTCATTGGTTTTTTAGCAGGAATTGGCTTTACAATGTCTATTTTTGTTTCAATGCTCGCTTTTAAAGATATTATTCTGCTTGATGCGGCAAAAATTGGGGTCCTTTGTGGCTCAGGTTTATCTGCCCTTATCGGTCTGGGATATGGATTTATTTATATTAAGCGCAATAAAGGAATTTCTCATAGTTCCTAACAAACTAACTGAAAATACATTTTTATGCAGAACTTTTAAAAAGCGATTTCGCTCATTTGTTGGGTTCGGGCGATATTTAATGTAAAAGCTGTTGTCTCGCCTCATCTTTACACTTATGAAGGAGAAAACTAACATCATCATACTATTTACGAGCCTCTAATGTTACAACACCTTTGACTCTTAAGAAGACTTATAAGAGATATTTTTATTCCTTTCTTCAATATTCTTTTACTCATGCACCGGCTCCACTCATGGTGTGCACAAAAATGATTTTAATTGTTTCAATATGAAAGGCTTCGTGGTTTCAGAAAAGCTGCCTTTCGTCGGGACTATTATTCACTATAAAGAAAAAATTAATTATTATAAATCAATATCTTATGTTTAATCATACGAAACAGATAAGAATAAGCAAAATTCAATAATCAGTTAAGTAATTCCATGGTTTATTTTTTTCCAATAAACCACCCTCCTCGTTACTGATTTTATTGCGGTATTCTAAATAACTTTAATTTTTATCTTCTTAAAAGCACATTATTTTTGGATAAAAAATATTTGATTTATCATTATAAATCTTGAATGGAGTCTAGATATCGTATGATTTCCTCATTTCAAATCTGTACATGATGAATCAATCAAGACTATTCTCTTACACGTCACAAGCCGAGGAGAAGTATGGATTATTTGAAGAAAGAAATAAGAATGCTTCATCATATCCATATAAGCGCTGTTCAACAGGAAAACTAAAAATTAAATGATGACGACCAGCTGACACCTTTGATCTAAGTAAAGGAGATGGTGGTCCCCAATAAACTTTACGTTACGCCATCCACAGGCGCCATAATGTGGGGGCTTGGGGAGAGAGATATTTCTTCAAAACAAGCGCGTAAATTGGCACTATAATAGCGTTTTTTTTTACGTGAAAGGCATATACGATTTAAATAACGCAATAAACAAAAATGTGAACCAATGTGTAATATCCATTATTTAAAAGATATTGCTGTCAATACCTTTGAAAATTGTAAAGCAGAATTAAAAGGAAGTTGTAAAATGGAAGTTGGTTTTCACTTTTATGGCTTCATCTCACCCAATTAGGTTTTATCTCCATTTCAGAAATTACCCCACCAGGTATACGCAACATCCTTATTCCTATCTGGTATACAAAAACAGGAGTTGCTCGTAGGCCCCTTATCCGTCTCAATATACCATCAAATATGCATCTGCACTGACATTAGATATTGATACAGGTAACAAAAAACAAAAGATTTATTTGGAATAACAACGTCATAACATCACTACTAGATTGACAATGGAGTGGAAAAATATTCCCGTTTTTTATCATCGACACATCGCTTGTCTCACTCCATGAAAGAATTAAACTTGAAGCATGCTTCCATAGGGAGCACTCTAGTTTACGTAATTAACTCGCGGAAAAAAAGAAAACCCTAGTCATTTAGACTATTCTAAAACATATGATTGGTGGAAAAATAGAGCATGTATATCGTTGTTCTCCCCTTTTCCCGCTCTTATTTGATATTTATTTTCTTTTTGTTTAAAGAGCTCACTCTATATTTCTTGATACCATAAAATACTCTTCATAGATAATTTAAAAAGCAATATTTCCGAGACTTTCGAATTTATACAACGCCACATAAAATACAAGAAGAGTAAAATAATATGGCTATATTTCTCACAAGAAGAGCTTTACTTACAAAGACCACCATTTGCAAAATATGTAAACATGATAAGAAACTAGCACAATATACTGCAAAAACGAAAGAATGTATTTCATGTGTGATTGGCAGTATGACACAGAAAATACTTATAATAGAGTAGTTAAGGGAAGAAAGTTAACCTAAAAAACATATGGAGGTATCAAAAACTTTGAAAATCTTAATCATAATTCAAAAAAAAGAAATAGACATGAAAAAAATTTAAGTAATAAAATCATAAAAGCAACACACTATAACATTATCATTAATTTTGATCTATATTTACATGATTTTATGAAAAGTACTTCTGAAAAAGCTATAAACGCATAAGACATGGTAATTTTATAACTTATAGTGCAACATAAATATTATCTATAGAGATATATTTTTTTATTGCCTCGTAATATGGAAAAAATTAAATTTTCAAGATATACATAAAGTCATAAACAATCATTTGATAACAAACTAAACATCTCTAGAAAATACATCATCAATTCTATTTTGGTAATTCCGTCACTAATCTAATGAGCTCTAATTTCTCTAAGATTTATAATATTAAATCTGTATTCACGAGGCTGTCCCTCATGTAACATGCATCTTTTGAATAAACGCAGTGCATTGTTCCTTAGTTCTATTAAGGCTTATCGTAAAGACTTCTCCATCCCTCTCTATAGGCTCTAAAACGTTTATAGACGGCATATTTTATATCCCTTCTTAAACCGTTTTTTACCCAAACATCTTTCTCTTGTAATGTATAAGTGACCATTTTAAATTCATCATGAACAAGTTTAAAATGAGAGAGTCCTGCTGTATTAAATATTCCATTTAAATTAAAAATATAAATATCCTTAACAAAAATTATTAATATATATTAAAGCTTTACGTTATTGAAACTCTGTTGAAACTAAAAAATACTTATCCCTTATCAAGTGCATAAACAGCATGTAATGTTCTAACCGCAAGTTCAGTGTAAGCACTATCAATCAAAATAGAAATTTTAATTTCTGAGGTCGTAATTGCTTGAATGTTAATACCCTTTTCAGCCAAAGCCTTAAATGCTGTAGCGGCAACACCTGCATGGCTACGCATTCCAATACCAATCACAGATACCTTGGCAAGATCGCTTTCAAACTGGAGAACATCAAATCCAATTTCTTTGCGATTCTTTTCAAGAAGTGTAACGGCTTTTTCTACATCTGATGATGGTACAGTAAAAGTCATATCAGTTTTTGAGCCATCTTCAGAAATATTTTGCACAATCATATCAACATTAATGCTTTCTTCAGCCAAGGGACCAAAAATTGCTGCCGAAATCCCTGGACGATCGGCAAGTCGACGAAGGGAAATTTGTGCTTCATCCTTAGCAAAAGCAATACCAGTAACATTTTGTTGTTCCACAATTTCATCCTCATCGCAAATAAGTGTTCCAGAAGAACTCATTGGATCCTCCATGCCTAACGCATCAGGATCCTCAAAACTTGAACGCACAAAGGTACGAACCTTATGAACCATTGCCAATTCAACAGAACGAACCTGTAAAACCTTTGCACCAAGAGAAGCCATTTCTAGCATTTCTTCAAAAGCTACTTTTGGTAAACGACGCGCTTTCGGCTCTATACGTGGATCCGTTGTATAAACACCATCCACATCCGTATAAATATCACAGCGATCAGCTTGTACAGCAGCGGCTATAGCAACAGCACTTGTATCTGATCCCCCACGCCCTAAGGTAGAAATCCGGTTATCCGGAGATAACCCCTGAAAACCAGCAATAACGGCAACCTGACCTTCCTGAAAACACTCGATTAAAAAAGATCCATCAATATTAGTAATACGTGCACGGCCATGCGCATTGTCTGTATGAATAGGAATTTGCCAACCAAGCCATGAACGTGCATTCACCCCCATTTCTCGAAGTGTCAAAGCCAACAAACCTGACGTAACCTGTTCACCAGAAGCAACCACAACATCATATTCACGAGCATCTCTATGCATAGAGGAAGCATCACTTGTCCACTGAACAAGTTCATTTGTTTTACCAGCCATCGCAGATACGACAACGGCTACCTCATTGCCTGCATCAACCTCTCTTTTGACATGCCTTGCAACATTATGAATACATTCCATGTTTGCTACAGATGTTCCACCAAATTTCATGACAATGCGCGCCATTAATAACACTCTTACCTTTACATCTCTTATCTCAAACAGTAATGAGAATTAGATGCTGTATCAACTAACCATTTTCTCGACATAGCGAATATCTATCATTTGTGCAAGTTTCATTATGATTATATTAATTTCTCTTGACTTTGTATAAAATCTACTTGACCTGATCATTAAAAATAAAAGGAAAGCAAAATGATAGATAAAACGCCGACAACTATTGATCAAAGTGAAATTGATCACTTTTCACGTATTGCTACAGAATGGTGGAATCCACAAGGAAAATTTCGACCTCTTCACCAATTTAACCCAACACGCCTTGCTTACATCAGAGAAAAAATCTGTTTAGAGTTTAATCGTGACCCTTCTTCACTTACGCCCTTTCACAATTTGAAAATTCTTGATATTGGCTGTGGAGGAGGCTTGTTATCTGAACCAATGGCACGTCTTGGTGCTATGGTTGTAGGCGTTGATGCTGCACAAACAAATATTGAAGTCGCAAAAACCCATGCTGCTCAAAATGACCTTTCCATTGATTACCGCACGACGACAGCAGAAGTACTTGCCAATGAAGGAGAAAAATTTGATATTATCCTTAATATGGAAGTTGTTGAACATGTCGCTGACGTTAATCTCTTCATAGCAGCTACAGCAAAAATGTTGAAACCACAAGGGTTGATGTTTGTCTCAACACTCAACCGCACATGGAAAGCATGGGGGCTTGCTATTGTAGGCGCTGAATATATTCTACGTTGGCTTCCTAAAGGAACCCATGATTATAAAAAATTCCTAAAACCTCTAGAACTTAAAAACTTCTTATCAAAAAACGCTCTGACTGTCATTGATGAGATAGGTATTACTTATAACCCATTAAACGACAGCTGGAATCGCTCAAAAGACATGGGCGTTAACTATCTCCTTCTTGCAAAACGGTCTTAAGAATATGTAATTTACAAATATTATATGCCTTGTAATAAAGAATTGAGCTTTCCCTCAGCTTCTAAAGCATAAAGATCATCACAACCGCCAACGTGATAATCATCTATGAAAATTTGTGGAAATGTATTACGTCCATTTGCACGCTGTACCATTTCTTGGCGAAGGGATGTGGAAGCATCAATATCTGTATACTTTACGCCTTTTTTATTAAGCAAATCACGTGCTTTTGTACAATAAGGACAGTTAGGGCGTGTATAAATTATTACCTCTTTCATAGTATTATCCTCCAATATTTTTTAATAATATTCATTTTAAATTCCTCTTAAGAAGAGGGAAAAATAGAATCTTCTTTGAGAACACGCGAAAATGTTAGCACATCAACCTGTCGTGCACCTGCATCTTTTAATGCAGCAGCTGCTGCTGTAACTGTTGCACCCGTTGTAAATACATCATCAATCAGCAAAACAGAACATCCTTTGAGATATTTTTTAACTTTATGCGAAACCTTAAAAGCATTTTTTACGTTAAGTTTTCTCTCTCTCGAAGAAAGACTAACCTGCGGACGGGTATGCCGACAACGAACAAGCCAACTCGGTTTTAAAAGCTTTTTTTGTGATGCTGCAATATAACGTGCAAGCTCAGCAGATTGATTATAACGCCTCTCCCAAAAACGACGAAAATGCAATGGAATGGGAATAATAACATCACAATCATCAATAACCTCGCGTCCAGCAAACATCATCCAATTGGCCATAAATGATGCCAATTCTATATGATCACCATATTTTAAGCGCGTTACTAAAGTTCGTGCAAGCCCTTTATGAACAATGACTGAGCGAACACGTGAAAAAGGATGGGAATTACGGAGTGCTTCACCACTAAGAAAACCATCCCCCATATCACAAACAAAAGGAGTCCCCATAACAGGACAATAAGGTTTTGTGATAAATTGAAGATCTTTCCAACATTCGGAGCAAATCGTACCATAAGTAGAAACATTTTGCTTACATCCAGGACAAATTGGTGGATAAAGCATCGTTTTCAAGCGTTCAACGAACTTACTTAGTATATCTCCGCTATTTAACGCCGCTTCTCGAAAATACAACATTATAAATTTAGGCTTTTACAAGTTTCCCTCAGAACAAAAGTTCCTTTGTATTTCCTCAATTTATAATTTTAATTCCTTTAAAAACTCTTACCTTCTATAAATTTATTTCTTTCATATTATAAACTTGACAGAGCTTGCACAAATAATGAACCTTTTCAAAATATATTCTTTCATAGATCGAAAGTGTTCTACAATATGTCGCATCCTTTAATTTTTGATCATAACCGCATTGAACAATTCCGAAAACGTGCCTTTCAAAAAGCAAAAAAAGGATGTGACTTTTTACTCTCTCACATGGCAGAAGATCTCTATAAACGCCTTAGCACTGTTGATCGCCTCTTTACATTAGCTCTCGATTTACACAGCCATACAGACCTTGCTGCGCAAGCTTTAATGAAATCTGGAAAAGTTTGTTCCATAGAACGCATTGAGACCGATCCGCTTTATCAAAGCCATGATAAAAAATTTCATTTACGTCATCGAGAATTTCTTGATTTACCTCAAAGTTACTGTGACCTTATTGTTTCACTTCTTTCATTACAATTGACCAATGATACCCCTGGTGTTCTAAGCCAGATAAAAAATACCCTTAAACCAGATGGCTTATTTCTTGCTGTTATGGCAGGAGCTGGTACATTAAGAGAATTGCGCGAAAGCCTGCTGCAAGCTGAAAGTGAAATTTATGATGGAGCAAGCCCTAGAATCTACCCTTTTGCCGACATTCGTGATGCAGGCGCTCTTTTACAGCGTATTGGCTTTGCCCTGCCTGTAGCAGACGTTGAAGATATCACAATACGTTATAATACAATGTTTGACCTTATGCACGATCTTAAAGCTATGGGAATGCAAAATGCACTCATCAATCGTTCACGACGCCCTGTATCCAAACGTTTTTTTCTCCGCGCAGCTGAAATCTATGCACAACGATTTAGTGATCCTGATGGACGTATTCGTGCACATTTTTCTTTCATCTGGCTCTCTGGTTGGGCTCCTCATCCCAATCAACAAAAACCGCTACAACCTGGTTCAGCGCAAATATCTCTTACAGATGTTTTACAGCCCCAAAAAATATAATCTAAAATTATTTTTTAAAAATACTTTTATCTGTTGTCCGTAATATTTGACTGGTGACCGTTCCAGCTATCATTGAATCGCTCACGTTTAGAGCAGTCCGTCCCATATCAATTAGCGGTTCAATAGAGATAAGTACAGCAACCAAAGTAACAGGAAGCCCCATAATTGGTAACACAATCAATGCAGCGAAAATAGCACCTCCCCCCACACCAGCAACACCAATAGAACTCAACGTTACAACACCAATAAGCGTAGCAATCCAAGTAGGATCAAGAGGATTAATACCCATAGATGGTGCAATCATGGTCGCAAGCATCGCTGGATAAAGACCAGCACAACCATTTTGTCCAATTGTTGCCCCAAAAGAAGCTGCAAAACTCGCAATGGATTGTGGTACACCTATCCACTGTGTTTGCGCTTCAATATTCAAAGGAATACTTGCAGCACTTGAACGACTGCTAAAAGCAAATGTTAAAACTGGTAAAACCTTTTTGAAAAAACGAAAGGGATTAATCCCAGAAATACCAAGCAATACACCATGAATTCCAAAAATTAAAATAATACCGACATAAGAAGCAATAATAAAAACCAGTAAATTTAAAATATCTGCAATACGCGATATTGCTCCTACTTTCGTCATAAGTGCAAAAATACCATAAGGCGTCAAAGCAATCACAATACGGACTAACCGCATAATCCAAGCTTGTGCCACTTGAATAAATAAAAGCGCTTTTTCTCCTTTTTCTGGCTCATCTTTCTTTAAAAGAAGAACCGATGCACCTAAAAATGACGCAAAAATCACAACACTAATAATTGACGTACGTTTAGCTCCACTCAACTCAGCAAATGGATTTTTAGGAATCATAGACAAAATCATCTTTGGTATATTCATATCTCCAAGTTTAGAAATATGACCTTCAAGAAGAGCAGAAACATTTTGCCCTTCATGCACCAAACCATCGGTTGTTAATCCAAAAAAATTAACCACAAGCACACCAACCAATGCTGAAAGAGCCGTTGTAAAAAGCAATATTGAAATTGTTATTATACTCATCTTTCCGACAGCATAAACAGAATGTAAATGAGCAACTGCTGAAACGATAGAGATAAAAACCAGTGGCATAACAATCATTTGCAACAATAAAATATAGCCCTCACCGACAATGTTAAACCATTCAACGGATTTCAATAAAGTGCTTTCACCCTCTCCATAAATAAACTGCAAAACACTTCCAAAAATCAAGCCAAGGATAAGCCATAGCATAACACGTAGTGAAAGACTCCATTGCATTTTCTTACTTTGAAAAACCAACAATAAAAAAATAACAAATAGAAATAAATTGACGAAAAAATTAAGTGTCATTGTCTATGCTCACTATTATTATGGTTGACATAAATAATCTGCATAATTCAAAATCAATGCATGATATTTAAAATTAACCTATAAAGCTTACAAGGCTTTTACAAAATCATTATTTTTTTAATTTATAGATTAAAAGAGAATTTTTTATCTACTAATAACTGTTTAAAGAAAATAAATAAAATTATTTTCTTATTCTTTAAATTTATGCTCTTATAAAATAGTTAAATAAGAAAAATATAAACAACATTCATTGCATCTTAATATTGAATAATTCTAGCATATCTTATCCTATAAATCTCCTTACCTCTCTCTTTTTCTATTTGAACTGAAGCGAGCTTTCCAAGCAAGGATGAATTAACAATCGAACATTCATGATTTTTCTAGAAAATACACCAACAAGCTACTTCTGCTCATTTTATGGACTGCACTCTCAATAGCTTTGATCAGCACTTCAAATATAATTATTTTATTGAAAATACTTTTTATACATTCTTTCTTTGCTCTCAATGAAAGCTTTTTTATTTTTCAAAACTCTTTTTATAGTCATAAAAAGGCTTTGAAATACAACATATTGATTTATAATCATAATTTACTGTTTTGCATATTAAATGAGAGTCCCGAATAACGTAAGATTCTCTCATTTCAAACCTGTTTATCTTGAATCAATCAAAATCATTTGCTTGCACGTCACAAGCAGGGCTGGCGTATGAGTAAAAATGTATAAGAAAGGAGTAGAAAGACCTCTTATGAAACATCTTAATGCAAGAGTTGCCGTAACATTGGAGGGCGGAGCTTGAGCAGAAAATATAAATAATATGATTGCTTTTTATAATAGCGCAGTAAAACGTTTTAACGATACCTATTCATATGCTGATCGAACAACACGTGCACGTGCTATAGATAATTTTGTCACTTTAGATATAAAAAAGATAAGTTGGAGTTATAATGTTACGCAAGAACTAATAAGAGGAAAGGTTTTTGAATTTGAAGAGGCATGCCTCACTCAGAGTTCATATCATCCTTTTACGCAACAGTGGTTTTATTATAATCGGAATCTCAACGATGGAATTTACCAAATGCCTCGTATAGTCCTGATAGGACAAAAAGTTGAAAATAGGATGATACAAATTACAGGCATAGGAGCACGAAGCGTTTTTTCTGTATTGATAGCTAAGAATTTGCCTAATCTAGATGCAATAGATACAGGTCAATGCTTTCCACGGTATCTTTATAAAAACGTTGAATCTCTGTAACTGTTCATGATGAAAAACAATCCCATTTGTTTGCAAATTCAATAAAGGAAAGAAAAACATCTGGTTTACAGAGGCGTGATGCCATTACGGATGAAGGACGAGCACATTTTAAAGCTGCTTATCCTAGTGAGAGCATAACAAAGACGATTACAAATTTCTAGATAATGAAAACAATGGAAAAGACTGAGGATATATGATTAAAATGAGAGGCTTTAAGCCTACAAATATTATAAATTTTATGAATAGTACAGTTTAAAGCATTAAAAGCAGTCTTACAGCAGATTTACAATGTATGGGGATAATTAATTGCCTATAATAAGTTGCGCTCATACTGATAAAGATTATTCTGCTATAGAAATGTTGTGCTTTTTTGAATTTTTGTGCGTATTCAAACACTCATTCGTTACAAGCTCAATCTCTTTATCTCGTGCCTCTTTATCAAGAATAATAGTATTTTAATATAATACCCCTTTGCATACAAATAGTTATTTCTTATCTATGAATAGCTTATAATTTCATATAACTCTATGAAGATAATATTTTTTATTTATCAATATTTAATGATGTAATTAACACATTCATTATATATAATAATCTTTATTTCTATCTATTTACATAATATATTTCTTTTTTTATAAAAATAAAATTGAGTTATACATACATAGATCTATCGGTATTTTTTCTACTGTCTTTTTAGCGCACTGAAAGATTGATATCGTAATTTTTGTATAATAAAATACTCTTTCATATAAGCATCGTATATTGAATTATAATAATTGACTATTAGCCGCAAATTATATTTTTTATCCCTTTTAAAAGTAAAAAATATAATTTTCAGACCTATTCATAAGTAGGCTTAGCCAAGTGAATAAAAAATGTTTGATAATAAGCTTTATCTCTTATGAACTATCTTTTGTACAAAGGGACAACATTATGATTACGGAAATATCGTGATATTATTGGGTATAAAAATCACACTCCCCAAGAAATTTTTGTATTGTATCCTTTCCGTTATGAGAAATGTTAAAAGCAAGGTAGGATATGCTCTCTAGAGCAAATGAGTGAATGAACCACCACGGTTATATGCATTTTTAAAAAAGTAGGAAGTATCTTTGCTTCAAATTTAATAGGCACATTCTAAAAATAAAGGTTCTACCGACTCATTCCAAATAGAATAGTAATGGGACAAAAATTTTTCAGCATCTGTTTGTCCCATTGCAACAACCTCTTCTAGAGGATTAAGAAAATTTGTTTCATCAAAACCATTCGTATCATACTGTTTGCGATTTTTTAAGCCTTTGCGAGCAATAGCGAGAGCTTGACGTGCTAACTCTAAAAGAATAGTTTGACGAAAAGGAGTTCTTAACCCTTCTTTAGGAACGCGTTGGCGCAACTCTAAAACTTCTTCAAAACACCAATCTTTTGTCAAAGCCTCTGCCTCATTAAGTGCTTCCCTATCATAAAGAAGCCCAACCCAAAAAGCCGACAACGCACAAATGCGCTTCCAAGAACCACAATCAGCTCCCCTCATTTCTAAAAATCTTTTTAAGCGGACTTCAGGAAATAACGTTGATAAGTGATTAATCCAATCTCCCATGTTTGGAATTGAATTTGCAACTTGTCCTTTTAATGCTCCATTCATAAACTGACGAAACGTTATGTGTGTACAATCATAATAACGACCATCACGCACAACAAAATACATTGGAACATCAAGGGCCCATTCAACATAATCAGCAAAACCAAAACGCTCAGAAAATACAAAGGGCAGAACGCCTGTCCTCTGATTATCCGTATTACGCCAAATTTCAGAACGCCACGATAAAAAGCCATTTGGGCGCCCTTCTGTAAAGGGCGAACTTGCAAATAATGCCGTTGCAATGGACTGTAACTTCATGGATACTTGCATTTTTCGCCGCATATCACTTTCAGATGAAAAATCAAGATTAACCTGAACTGTTGATGTGCGATACATCATATTAAGACCATTATACCCCACTTTAGGCATATAATCAGTCATAATCTGATAACGTGATTTAGGCATTCGCGGCGTTTCAGCTAAAGTCCACTTTGGACTAGCTCCAAGACCTAAAAAACCTATACCTAATGGTTCTGCAATTTTTTTGAGAAGAGTTAAATGCTCCATCAACTCGTAATATGTATGGCTTACTGATTTTAATGGTGCACCAGATAATTCAAATTGTCCCCCAGGTTCCAAAGAAATGGCTCCCTGATCAACTGATCCTACGAGCCCAATAATATTCTCTTCATCTAAAATAGGTTTCCATCCTAAGGCGCTTTGCATCCTCTCTAAAAGCGCTCGGATTCCCCTCTCTCCTTCATAAGGAACAGGGTGAAAACCATCTCTATAAAACGGAAATTTTTCATGTTCTGTACCAATGCGCCAATCATCTTCTGCTTTATACCCCCCTTGGAAATAGCTAACCAAAGAATCTAAGTTATAAATTTCACTTTCATCAGTTATATCAAGCGCCATAACTTACCGTATCCTATAATTGGTATCATCATCTTAAATAAATTGTTTAGAATGATTTTACAGATTTCTCAATCCATTGCCCAATCCCCCACGGTAGCATTAAGAAGAGCCAAAGCAGCAACAGCGGCAGTATCAGCGCGTAAAATACGCGGACCTAGTGATATTGGAACCACAAAAGGATGTTTTTTTAAAAAGCTCCGCTCTTCTTCACTAAAGCCACCTTCCGGTCCAATAAGAATACCAGGTGTTGTAACGTCACGCTTTTTAAAAGAAGGTAATGGATTATGCGATTTATGCTCTTCATCACAAAAGAATAAAGGCTGTGTCTCATCCCACTGTGCTAAAAGTTCTGCTAATGATAGAGCCGATACGCATTCAGGAAGAGATAAAATTCCACACTGTTCAGAAGCTTCAATAACATTGGCTTCCATACGCGCCATATTGATACGCGTAACCTGCGTATGATGCGTTATAACAGGCTGCAAAATCGATACCCCCATTTCAACAGCTTTCTGCACCATATAATCCAACCGCGCATTTTTGAGTGGAGCAAAGCAATAAATAAGATTGGAATGCGTCGTTTGTAATCTTTCTTGATGGATAAGCTGAACCACAACAAATTTTTTCTTAACAGTGATAAGTTTAGCAAGCCACTCACCATCCTGTCCATTAAAAAGTAAAATTTCTGCTCCTTCTTTCATACGCAAAACATGCATAAGATAAGAAGCTTGTGCCCCCTCTATCTTTATTTCTTCATTCAAAGCCAATGTCTGTCGGATAAATAATCTTTTAAGTTTATAATTTATGCGCATAAAAATTTTGCCAATGCTCACTATCGTCATCGAGAAAATGAAGAAAAATATATAGCAAAAAGAAAAAATTATATCTATAGAACTATAATATATTAAAGAATTATAGAGTTTTTTTAGCTTTATGAGATAATAATAGGAACTTATAGATCCTTAAGTGATTCTGCTTTCATAAAAGTTTAAATAATGCACCATTCATCTTTGCATTCAGTCATTGATGCATCCGTGGAGGAAAAATATGTCTGCTAAAAAAGCTACAATTATTACGATTACAACCCTCTTAGCCTTTATTTTGATTACAGTGGGAATTGGTTCTGTTGGAGCCGACGGGAAGCATACAATTACCAAAGATGGCTATGGTATTTCTTCTGCGATTCAATAAGCACTGGCCAACATCCTCCTTAAAATTTTAATGTTTTTTAGCAATTTTTATAAGATTAGCACCGATATTATGAATCTCTTGTATTTGAAAGATTCCATAAGAAGGTTTTTTATTCCTCTCTTCAGTCATTTATCTATACCAACCTCACTTATTATGACGGTGAGGATGGTTTTTACTGCTTCACAACGAACGGATTTAAAATGAGAGAATCTTCCGATAATGGGAGCTCTGATTTAAATTTAAAAGACAATTTTAAGTTGCAAAAAGACGAATTACCATTATAGGATAGAATATTATACAGATGAAAAACGATACTCAATCTGCGTTAATATCTTTTGTAACCCAAAAATCACCATGATTTTGTCCTTTAGAGCTTAGAGAAAATGTAAAAGGCCATGCAAGGCTATTAGCAAGACATTGGACATCTTTACATAAAGTTTCTGATCTATAGTTTTTGCGTAGTTGTGCCTGTAATATCAGTTCATTTTCCTTCCCTTGCGCAATAGCAGTTGCAATGGTTCCTTGAATGGATAAGCTCAAGTCTGCTGTACGCATTAATGACTCTGTTACCTTCATCATACCTTCTGAAAAGCTTGTCTGAATATCCCAGTGATCAAATGTTGTTGAAAAAGTATCATTATTCATTAAAAGAAATTGTTGTTTATTTGAAAGTCTTGTTTGTAATTCATTCAGATCATACCCTAATAGCCGACCAGAAGACATCTTCAGTGTTAACTCACCCTGCATTTTCGTAAAAATTTCTGGCCAAGAATCAGCAAGTGTTCGTACCGTTGCAGTAAAATTCGTTTTGCTTTGTATAAATGGAATAAATCCCAAGATTTCTAAAGTCTCCTGCATATCAATAGAAGCACCTGAAATATTTCCTCCAATACGCACTTTCTGTCCAGCTGAGGTAACTTCAATATTACTTTGCACAGATCCACCAAAAATATTCGCATGTCCAAGATCAAAAATACCATGCCCATCTCTTATTTGTATTGCAGCAGCTAAATTTGTGAGTGAAATATTTCCTATTTTAGCTTGTGGCGCAGAAAGTCGTATATCCACGCCAATACAATCAAAAGTTCTCATGTCAAAGCAGGCATTTTTCTTTTTACCTGAAAAAAACATTGAACCCAAGAGGCTAAGGTCTAGATTATCAAAGGCTAAAGAGCCCATGACATTTGGTACATAATCTTGAAAATCGAGTTTTAAAGCTCCTCGCGCATTGGCTTTCCCCATCGTAAATGTAACATTGTTCATTTGGATATGCATTGGCTGCGCTAAAAAATGAGATTCCCATACAATGGGTATTTTTAATTTATGTCCCCAAAACTGATTTCCACCAACCCAAGACAATGTCTGATTCCATCCAGGAGAACGCATTGACACTTTTCCGTCAAAAATATAATATTCAGATAATCGAGCCTTTCCTGTAAAAGTTATTCCCCCACGTACAGAATTGAGACTTGCCCTAATATGACTTTTGCCTCCAGCAAGAAGCAGCAATGCTTGAGAAGCATCAAGTGATAATTTTGTAAACTCTCCGCGCCAACGCGCATCTGCACGTAACCGTACTTCCTGAGTTGATTCCGGCCAATCTAAAGTTGCATTTAATCCTGTTATTTTGTCTGCTACTCCTGAAAAACTATCGTGATACACAAGAACACCATTTTTAATGACAATCCGTCCAAAAGGTTGTTTTAAAAGGTGCTCTATCTCTGGATGCTCAGGATTATGTTTTAATATTTCACGCGTATTACGTATTGCCACCCCTAATGCACCTTGTGAGCGAGAAAACCGATCAAAAAAATCTGCTATTGTTTTAACAGGCTTTTCCATAACAAATTGAGGACGCATAATCCGCGTCTCTGAAAAAGAAATATGTCCCCAAAGAAGATCGACGACAGAAAGATCAACTTCTATTGATTCAGCTTCCATTAATGGCGCAACATCATCCATTTTTGATGTTAAAGTAACGCCAGAAAGAAATGCTTTAGGATAAGGAAAAAGATGTAACCGCGGTGGATCACGCAATTGCACATTGTAACCCGTCCATGCACTTAAATCCTGCGCTAAACGAATACGAATCGCATCTGTAGAAATAAGATAAGGTAAAACGAGA
Source organism: Bartonella sp. AP88HLJMH (assembly GCF_042195605.1). Taxonomy (NCBI): domain Bacteria; kingdom Pseudomonadati; phylum Pseudomonadota; class Alphaproteobacteria; order Hyphomicrobiales; family Bartonellaceae; genus Bartonella; species Bartonella sp. AP88HLJMH. Next base: position 38,597 of record NZ_JBHIOR010000010.1, read on the forward strand.
ATCCCCACTCCAAATAAAAAGATAATTGTAATAAAAACTCCGCTCAAAAATTTTATTATTCTGATGCGCACATTATCCCTCTATACTTATCCCCCTATAACAGATTAAAAACAAACTTAAATGATCATAAAAAGTTTTTATAATCCTATAATTCACTATATCCACTTTGTATCTTCATTATTTTTGTTCTTTATCCAAAATTTATTCAAACAGCAATGTTGCTGCTTCTTTATAAAGCAATTATTTAAAAGTCTTCAAAACTATAAATCCACAACATTATAAAACCATTCTTACTGTTCTCATATGAATATTGCTATAAAACTCTATCGTATTATTAGAAAATGCTTTACAAAAAAAACAAACAGCCTTACCGAAAGGATCTCTGAATGAATAATATTATCGACGGAAAAAAACTTGCTGAAGAGATTATTGTGAAAGTTAAGGCCGAAACAGCAAAGCTCCGCCATCACTATAATATACAACCTAGTATCGCTGTTATTATCGTTGGAGATGATCCTGCAAGTCAAGTATATGTCACCTCAAAAAATAAAAAAGCCGAAGAATGTGGGTTTCTTTCAATCAAACATGTCGTTTCCAAAGAAACGCAAGAAAAAGAACTCCTTCAACTTATTGCAACATTAAATTCTGATCCCAAAATTCATGGTATTTTGGTACAGCTGCCTCTCCCTGCTCATATGAATACAAATCGCATAACACAAGCCGTTGCTTTCCAAAAAGATGTTGATGGTTTTCATTATATTAATGTAGGAAAACTCGCGGCAAATGCACTTGAAGATGCAATTATTCCCTGCACTCCAGCTGGTGCCATGATGATGATTGAACAACACTGTGGACGAGATTTATCTGGACTTGATGCTGTCGTTGTTGGACGCTCTAATATTGTTGGAAAACCTATGGCTGCCCTTTTAACAGCAGCCAATGCCACTGTGACAATTGCCCATAGTCGTACCCGTGACCTTGATGATGTGTGTCGAAGCGCTGATATTCTAGTAGCAGCTGTAGGCCGCCCACAAATGATTAAAAAAGACTGGATAAAAGATGGTGCAATTGTTATTGATGTCGGTATTAACCGCGTTGCTGCACCAGAAAAAGGTATAGGGAAAACACGTCTTGTTGGTGATGTCGATTTTGAAAACGTAAAAGAAAAAGCTGCTGCGATCACCCCTGTTCCTGGAGGCGTTGGACCAATGACAATTGCCATGCTTATGGTTAATACACTCAAAGCCGCCGCGCGATCACACAATCTGCCGATACCAAAATTCTAAAAATTGTAACAATTCCTTGTATATGGTTTCATTGTATATGATTCAGCTTATTTATTTTTGCATTTTTCATGTCATAAAAACAGATGCCCCTTGATCTGCACGATTAACGGATTGACGAAAAACATGAAAAAGTTCGCGTCCAATACCATGTTCGTTTTTTGAAAGATCCGGAGATATGATTTTTCGCGCGTTAAATTTTGCTAAATCCTCCAAAAGGGTTAATTTACCCTCATGAGCATCAAGAAAAACAATATCACCATCCTGCAAACGTGCAATGGGGCCATTATCCACTGCTTCTGGTGTCACATGGAGAGCAGCAGGAATTTTTCCTGACGCTCCTGACATACGCCCATCGGTTATCAATGCTACCTTTTGACCGCGATCTTGTAAAACGCCTAAAATGGTCGTTAATTTATGAAGCTCTGGCATACCATTGGCTTTTGGTCCTTGATAGCGAATAACAGCGATAAAGTCTTTATTATGCAACACTCCAGATTTAAAAGATTTTTGTAGTTCCTCTTGATCATTAAAAACAAAGACTGGTGCTTTAATCTGCCAATACTCTGGTTTAACAGAGGAAACTTTTATAATAGCTGTTCCCAAATCTCCTGATAAAACACGAAGACCACCATCAAGCTGAAATGGCTTTCTCCACCCCGCTAACACCTTATGATCACCACTCTCCTTAAGAGCCGCTTCACGCACCACATGACCATCAGCAGAAAGCTTTGCTTCAATTGCATAAGCATTGAGATCTTTACCAAAAACCGTAGAAACATCTTCATGGACTAAGCCTGCCTCGATAAGCTCGCGAATAATAAATCCCATTCCCCCCGCAGCGTAAAAATGATTAATATCTGCTAAACCGTTAGGATAAATGCGCGCTAAAAGAGGCACAACGGATGAAATTTCTGCAATATCATGCCATGTCAATTTAATACCGCAAACAGCAGCCATAGCAATCAAATGAATCGCATGATTGGTAGAACCTCCTGTTGCATTTAATCCTACAATGGCATTCACAAAAGAACGCTCATCAATGATCATACCAAGTGGACTATAATGATCACCAAGATCTGTCATTTCAAGTACACGTTTCGTAGCTTCTTTTGTTAAAGCATCACGCAACGGTGTATTCGCATTAATAAAAGAAGCTCCAGGCATATGAAGCCCCATCATCTCCAGTATCACCTGATTAGAGTTAGCTGTTCCATAAAATGTACATGTTCCTGGTCCATGATAAGAACGTGCTTCTGATGCTAAAAGTGTTTGGCGATCTATTTTATTTTCCGCGTAAAGTTGACGTATCTTCGCTTTTTCATCATTACCTTGACCACTTGTCATGGGACCAGCTGCTATAAAAATTCCTGGTAAATGACCAAATGTTAGGGCACCAATCAATAAACCTGGCACAATTTTATCACACACCCCAAGATACAATGCTGCATCAAAGACATCGTGTGATAAGCTTATAGCTGTTGCCATTGCAATTACTTCACGCGAAAAAAGGGAAAGCTCCATCCCCGCATTTCCCTGCGTAACACCATCGCACATCGCGGGAACACCACCTGCAACCTGTGCAACACCACCAACCATACGGGCCGACTCTTTAATTAAGTGAGGAAATTTTTCAAAAGGTTGATGTGCTGAAAGTATATCGTTATATGCCGTGATAATGCCAATATTCCCAACGATATTTCCCTTCAAACGCTCTTTATCTATTGCACCACAAGCAGCAAAGCCATGAGCCTGATTGGCACATCCTAAAAAACTCCGTTTGGGGCGATGAACTTGTGCTTTCGCAATACGATCTAAGTAAATTTCTCGTGTTGATCGAGAACGTTCATAAATTCTTCGTGTAACTGTAGCAATTGTCTTGGAAAGTGCCATATTTCTCTCCCCCTTTCATTGTTTCTTCCCCTCATTCATTGAGAGAGATTACGTTTTATTCACTTTGTGTCACATATTTTGATTCACTTATTTCATTTTCTGCAGGCGACCAATAAACCTGAACGAGATGAGGGGAATTACGCAAAATTGCCCGAATAGGCATTTCTATTTCAGACCCGTCTTGACAAGCTTCTTCAAAACAATCGCGTTTCTGAAAACCTTCGAAATGGAGAATAACGCAACGAGATTGCATAATAACTGGCAAAGTTAGTGAGAGTCTTGGCTCAACAGCGCTCTTGGCATGAAGGGGTAAAACAAGTGCTTGCGTTCGAAGATCAAGCGCTTGCTTTAAACGATCAGCATCAGGAAAAAAGGAAGCTGTATGTCCATCCTCCCCCATTCCTAAAACAACAACATCAAAGGGTTTAGGCAAAGTATTAACACGACTCGCCGCTGAAAAAGCAGCAAGTTCAGCAGTAATTGCTTTATGATAAAGCCCTACAAAACGTGCTTTTTCGGCAAAATTTTGTAACAAATGACACCGTACCATATGTTCATTTGAACGTTCATCGTGTGTAGGGACAAAACGTTCATCGACCAAAGTGATAATAATATTTTGCCAATCAATATCCGCTTTTGACAAATAATGAAAAAACAATTCTGGTGTTTTACCACCAGACACCGCTAAAACTGCTCTCTTACGCTCAAGAACAGATACACTAAGCTCTGCGGCTACTCGATCTGCTAATGCCAAGGCTAAAGTCTGAGGGGTTTCAAAATCTAAACGGTCAATATTCATTCTATACATACTTATTGCTCTAAACTAAATTGTTCCATATACGCCTATCACGTTCCATGAGGCTCATCGAAGCAGACGGCCCCCACGAACCAGCGTTATAACTATGAACAGGCTGTTGTATTGCTTCCCATCCCTCAATGATTGGATCAATCCAACGCCAAGCAGCCTCAACTTCATCACGACGCATAAACAGTGTTTGATCTCCACGAATAACATCCATTAATAAACGTTCATAAGCATCAGGATTACGTTCAGAAAATGCAGAAGCAAAACTCATGTCTAATGGAATGTGACAAAACCGCATACCGCCATAACTTGGATCCTTAATCATCAACCATTGTTTTACACCTTCATCAGGTTGGAGACGAATTACAAGCCGATTAGAAAAAATTTCATCTAAACCCACATTAAAAATATTATGAGGAATAGGTTTAAAAACCACAACAATTTCAGACATTCGCGTGAACATGCGCTTACCTGTTCGTAAATAAAAAGGCGTATTAGCCCAACGCCAGTTATCAATCTTAACCTTAAGTGCTACAAATGTTTCACTTTTACTCACTCTTCCCAGATCATCAAAATAAGACTCTACCGATATACCATTTGATAGACCAGAAAGATACTGCCCACGTACAGTATGCTGCCCTACATTATGGACATCAAGCGGTGTTAAAGAATGTAAAACTTTAAGTTTTTCATCGCGCACAGCATTAGCACTGTTGGTAAATGGTATTTCCATCGCAACCAAACAAAGTAATTGTAGCATATGGTTTTGAACCATATCGCGTAGAGCACCAGTGCTTTCATAATATTCTGTACGGCCCTCTAACCCTAAAGATTCAGCAACGGTTATTTGAACATGATCAATATAATTGGAGTTCCATAGCGGTTCATAAAGTGTATTAACAAACCGCAATGCCATTAAATTTTGAACAGTTTCCTTCCCAAGATAATGATCAATACGAAAGATCTGCTCTTCATTAAAGGCGCTTGCAAATACATCATTAAGTGAAACCGCTGTTTTTACATCGCAACCAATTGGTTTTTCAATGATAATCCGTGTTTGTGGTGTCACCAAATCATTTTTTTCCAACTTCATCGCAATATCAGCAAAAAGTGACGAACCAACAGCCAAATAAAAAGCTCGAATATCCGCTGAATCTTGTGACAGAAGGAGGGCTAAATCCTCCCACCCTCGATTTGAGGTAACATCAACAGAAACGTAAGTTAAACGTGCAAGAAAACGATTGAGTTCTGTTGAATTTAGATCTTTTGGATGGATATGTTTTTCTAAAGAAATGCGGACAAAATTTTGATATTCTTCACAACTTAAGGAAGTGCGCGAAACCCCAATAATACGTGTTGGCTCACTGAATTGCCCAGCACACTGACAATGATACAAAGCCGGCAAAAGCTTGCGCAACGCCAAATCACCATTGCCACCAAAAACAATACAATCAAAGGAAGAAACTGGAATAATTTTACGCACCATGAACTTATTTATTTTTCTATTCGATTATGAAATCCCATATCACTTATAAAAGCTTTCATCATTAAAGCAGACAGATACTAAATAAGCCATTAATTTTCTTCATTTCAAGCAATGTTTACATTAAAGGCGATCCAATAAAGAAAACCAACGCATTGCTAAAAATATAAGCGGATAACGCAAAACGCGTCCTCCCGGAAAAGATGAAATCTTTAAGTCTTGGAAATAGGAAAAACGTTCATATTTTCCAGTTAACCATTCTGCGTATAATTTTCCCACGAAAGGAGCCAGCATAACGCCATGCCCTGAATAACCACCACAATAAGTTATCCTTGAGAAAAGTTGGCGAACATAGGGCATGCGTTCAACTGTGATGGCAACCGTTGCTCCCCACCGATGGCTTAAATTGATAGAATGTAATTGAGGATAAATTTCAACAATTTGCCGTTTTATACGTTCATCTAAATTTAGAGGATGCTTATTATCATAACTTTCTACACCACCAAATAAGAGACGATTATCAATGCTTTTGCGAAAATAGCGAACCATAAAACGGGAATCATCAACCGATTCCCCCCCTATAAGAATTGAACTATGCTTTGGTAATGGGTCCGTTGCTCCAATATAAGAGCGAATAGAAACAATATTTTTTTCAATAAAACGCTCCAGACCAAGTTTATACCCATTTGTTGCAAGTAAAACATGCTCTGCTGTTACACTACCTTTTTCTGTTATTACTTTCCAATGTGCTCCCTTGCGCCTTACGGTCGTTACTTGTGACTTCTCATAAAGCTTAGCACCAGCATCTTGTGCTCTTTTTGCCAACCCAATAATCAATTTTAAGGGATTTATATGACCGGTATCCGCATCATAAATACCACCACAATAAAAAGTTGATCCAAGTCGCTCAAATGTTTCAGCCTTATCCATAAAAGTAAGCGCGTGATAGCCATAACGCTGCATCGCCTCAATATGCCGTTGATAAGAGAGAAGCTCACGCCTTTTATGAGTTACAGAAAGCTGTCCTCCTATCAAATCACACGGACAATTAGGCATTGCGCATAAAGCTAAAATATCTCTTTTAGCTTCTTCTGCCAAATCAAACAGAGCCTTACTCCGCTCAAAACCATACTTTTTTTCTAATGTTTCTACCCATTGCCGTTGCCCTGTTCCCAGCTGTCCACCATTGCGCCCTGAAGCGCCGTCACCAAAACGTGATGCTTCAAATAAAACAACATCTACTCCAGCTTTGGCTAAATGATAAGCAGCCGAAAGACCCGTAAATCCGCCTCCAATAATGACCACATCACACTGTCTGTTTTCACAAAAAGAAGGATACGATGGACGTTCTCTTAAAGCATCTTCATACCAAGAAATTCCTGGAGAAATTGAATTATAATCAATCATCGTCATAAAATTTAAACATTCAGCAGGAGATATTCACGCTCCCACGGACTGATTACTTCCATAAAAGTTTCAAACTCTTGTCGTTTGATTGCAGCATAAGTACTGACAAACACATCCCCTAAAATAGCACGTATCACTGTATCTTGTTCAAACAAATTGACTGCCTCAATGAGCCCACGCGGTAACTCAATATTATCAGCGTTTACATTATTTATCGCTGGCTCATCCGGCTCAATTTTTTGTTGCAAACCAATAAGACCACACGCTAAAGAAGCTGCAAGGGCTAAATAAGGATTCGCATCTGATGAAGGAAGTCTATTCTCAACACGCCGCGCTTGAGGAGCAGAACGGGGAACTCGAAAAGCTGTAGTACGATTATCATATCCCCATCGCAAATTAACAGGAGCCGAATTATCAGGGACAAGACGTCGATAAGAATTCACATAAGGTGCAAGCATCACAAGTACCCCTGGCATATGTTTTTGCAATCCACCAATAAAATGGCGAAAACAGATACTTTCTTCACCATTTTCCTGTGTAAAAATATTCATACCGGTTTTCTTATCAACAACCGATTGGTGAATATGCATAGCAGAACCCGGCTGCCCTTGAATGGGTTTTGCCATAAAAGTTGCATACATATTATGTTTTAGTGCTGCTTCACGAATTGTTCGTTTAAACATAAAAACTTGATCCGCTAACTCAATAGGATCACCATGACGTAAATTAATTTCAAACTGACCTGCTCCTTCTTCATGAATGAGGGTATCAATTTCCAATCCTTGTGCCTCTGAAAATTGATAAATATCATCAATCAAATCATCAAATTCATTAACACCAGCAATGGAGTACCCCTGTCCACCACCAATTGAACGCCCAGAACGACCAACCGGTGGAACTAACGGATAATCAGGATCGGGATTTTTTTGTACCAAATAAAACTCAATTTCTGGTGCAACAACAGGGCTTAAACCCATTTTTGTGTAAAAATGAACCACTGTTCGTAAAACATTGCGTGGTGTGTAATCCACAACCTGACCATTTTGATACACAAGATCACAAATCACCTGTGCCGTAGGAGCATCTTCCCATGGAACAATGCTTAACGTAGAAAGATCAGGCTCAAGGCGTAAATCACCATCTGCTTTAGGATATTCAAAACCATGACCATCTTCCGGATAATCCCCTGAAATTGTTGCCATAAAAACTGCTGAAGGCAATGCCAATGATGTTTCCGATGTAAATTTTTTAGAAAGCATCATCTTGCCCCGTGGGACCCCTGCTTGATCAGGCGTAATACATTCAATATCCTCTACCTTACGGAAAGCAAGCCATTGTGACACTTGTTCCCAATTGTGCACACCACGTAAACTTTTGAGAAAACGAGAAACAGGTTTAAAATTCTTACTTTTCGTTTGTTTACCATTTTTTACATCCATAACATACCAACTTTAAAAACAATCAAGTCCTATTCTTATTGTATCAGCCCATGCATAAACGACACGAAAAAAATTTATCAACTGATATTTTGAATAATACTATAAGATCCATCAAGGTAAAAGAACTTTACGCTCAACAAGTTATCCTATCACCATAGTGAAAAAATTGATATTTCACGCGATACATCGGTGCGAACCTTCTCCTTATATAAAACAGCGAGAAATACCATATTGTACGTAACCTAATTCCGATTCAAATAATCATATATAAGCAAACATTGACGAGAATAATAAAGGCGAGATATTTAATTTCCTTTTGGTTGTAGCAATGCTTCATATTAAAAGAAAAGAAACTTTTCTTTTAATATGAAGCAAGTTTTGTAACTCTATTGTTATCCACATAGAAGTAAACACCCTAGGATGGTGAGTAGCCTTTACAGCTGTGCTTACAAATACTCACCCCGCCGTAATATGCGTAAATGTATTTTCAGGATAAGTCATACGCTCAGCATTTCCGACATGAAACTTAACCATCGTCTGCATAACAGAGCTATCAACCTTGTTCTGAGCGGATGGTACAGACTCTGCACTTATATCAATTCCCACCGCTTGACATTGCACTTCGCACACAATATTTAGAGCTGAGAATCCAGTAGAGCATACCAAATCTAATAGATAGGAATTTTTGCTAATTGCGCCATGCGGGATCCAACATCTGATAGTCTCCAGCCCACTAGGAGATGTGTTATTTATATCTAAAAAGCCAAAAAATCAGGATATGAGAACACAATAATATCAATTTCCTTTGAACTAACGTCCTTTATCGTCGGTCTTCCACCATCGTAAAATCTATTTTGTATCAGTTTCTTTCACATACTTTGACTTATGATCTCGTGATACTGTGCAGATTGAGTACACATCCCCAGAGCCCAGATTATAATTAAGTTCGTACCATTCTGCTCTTTTATAGAGCTAATATTTGAAAATAAATAACCATAATCTTCAGATATAATACGCCTAGATTCAATAATTACCGTAAGCTTATGTAAATCACAACCCAATTGTGACAATGCCTCATAAATTTTACGAGGGTATTCGTCATTGATCGTCACGGCATCGCAGAACGCTGTGGAAGTCGAATATCCCCCGCCTAGACTGATAAAACTTTTTTGATCCTTCAATGCGTAAATATCCTTTCCAGCCTTAGTTAAGGTGGATACTATTAACTCAGTCGAATTCAAATTAGAGCCCACATGCAAAGGCACCCCATTAAGCCTAATCCTATTGGATTCTAGCAAAGATAATGCGGCACGTAACTTCGCCGCAGTCATACCAAAACACGATCTATCCCTGTTTGCCAGTACATGGCACAATCTCAATGAGATTTTAGGTAGTATATCAAAATGGCGTGCAAGAGTGATGATGTCATGTAATTCGATAATATTATCACACTGGATATTTATATGTTTTCTAATAGGATAACTCTATCTCTTCTCGAAGTTTTACAGGGATATTAAAAAATGTATCTCTACCTTTAAAACCATCTTTTTGCGCTAATGATATCTCATAACCAGACGCAAATTCCAAGTCCCAGCAACATAACAATGATGCCCCGCACGTCCATTAAAATACCCTGCTTTTTCTCGCCCTAGGCATCCATAGCCCGACCACGTAAAACAGGATACCAATTACAATATCATACCATAAGACTGCAAGAGAAAGTTTTTTTATAAATAGACATTTTTTTATCTTTCCATTGCCTCTTAAACAAGCTCATCTGTTCATATAATGAGTTATATGTATAATACATATAACTTCTACAAAAGGAGGATTCATTATGTTCCGTGAAAATCTTTGGTAATACACTCGGATAATTGGATCACCAGTCGCCCGTCAATAATATAGTGCGCGTTAAGAAATTGGGGGAGATAAGCTATGCAACTCGTGGATCATCCTTTTGTGAAATTCGATCAACTCAAGCTGATTTACAACTTCACATATCCGTTATTTCGCACTATTTCAAATGAATTTTACGATTACCTAGACTTTAATAAACTAGCGCACAGTAAGCAGATTCCACAAGCGCATACTATTTCTCTTTATTTGCATATTCCCTTTTGTGAAATCATCTGTTCCTTTTGTCCCTTTCAGAAAGGGGACTACAAGCACGTTAAACAAATCGAATCTTATATGTCAGCGCTTACCACAGAGATCAGAACCAAAGGAAATTTCATTCGCTCGCTTAGAGGGCCCATCCGCAGCATCTATATAGGGGGCAGCACACCATCGCTTTTGTCGGCAGATAATATCCGACACATCGGAAAAGTATTGCATGCCGAATTTGAGCTCTCTTCCTTAACCGAATTTACACTGGAAAGCGAACCGAAGAGCGTCACACGTGATAAACTTTATGCTGCCCGTGAGATCGGCGTTAACCGAATAAACTTCGGTGTACAGAGTTTCATTGAGCGTTTCCGATCATTGTTTAACCTCACCTCAACACGTGAACAAATCAACAATACCGTGGCTTTGTCACAAGAGATAATTGGACATGTCGGTTTCGACCTACTATATGGCATGCACAGCTAGCAAGCCGAAGAACTATTATACGATTTGAAGCAAGTCAGCGAGCTTCATCCTGAAACCATCAACCTCTATGCAATTAACAATCTGGCTATCACGTCGCAACTGCATAAGTCTTACGCACAAAAAGGGCTAAAGCCATCCAGCCTACAGCATCGACAGATGCTTCGATTATTTAGCGATATCGTTATGCGCAGCTGCGGCTATGCGCCGTGTAATGGGCATTCCTATATCAAAATTGCCAATAACACTCCTCTAACGCTCGCTAAAACGAGTTCAGCTAATTATTTCCGCTATCACAAATATTTGCATGGTTATCATGACGATTATGTCGTTGGCTTTGGGGCGTCAGCACTGTCGATTCCCAGCTCACTCGTCACACGAGCCAATCCCAGTCGAAGCGGATACATTACCGACATACAACTTAAAGGAAAATCCAAAGTATACTACAATTGGGTATCAGCGGAGCAACAAGCCTCCAAAGCTTTGTGTATGCGGCTACCTTATAACGGCTATGCCAAAAAAGAAAGAATTGACTGGACCGCACTTCCCTCTTTCGTATACAATAACCTACAACAGCTCATAGGTGCAAGTCTCATCGCAGAAAGTGATAACAATCTCCAGCTGACTCAGCGTGGTTGGCAATGGTATTCCAACCTTATGTATTTTCTTCTACCTCAGGAAGACAGGAATATCTTGGACGGCTATGTCGCAAACATGCTGAATACAACCGCCGTACTTGATGGAACAGCGGAAACCTGTGTGGTATCTTAAGGAGAACAGAATGTTCACGCTTTTTGCCAACAAGAACATACGCTATTTTTGCCTAACCGTTAGTCTGCTCGCCTTACTCAGCGGTGCTTTGCGCACTGCCATCCCGCTATTAGCAAGACAATCTGGATATGGCATAATCGGAGTAAGTTGGGCGCAAGGTCTCTTCTCATTAGCGTGGCCAATTTTCGGCATCCTTGCAGGCGTTTTACTTGATCGCTGCGACAAAATAAAACTTGCCACCACAGCTCTCTTCATCTTCATGCTACTGCATATTGTCCTGTTCATACTACTTATGATACAGATTACTCCAGCCGAACAAATTTTCTTCTATGCAACCATTGCTGGATTCATCGTCGTTTCTGCCGAAGCTTATATAATGACGATTCCACCACTTATCATGGAGGGAGAGCGATTGATGACCTTCTACTCTATTGTCTTGTTCTTAGATTTCGGGGTCTCCTATTTTCTTGCCCCTGTCATAACAAGCAGCATTTTAGCGCATAGCACACTGCTATTTCTCGGCCTTTTAATCGTGCTTTTTATCACATTGATTTTTACCGCTCGCCATGCTGTTCCGACATCGCCAACACCTGATAAAGAAAACATCACTTTCCGTTATATCATTGCCGGCTTTCGTTTCATTTTTTCAAATCGGCATCTTACCTCCCTTACATTACTCACATTCTTTCTATCGGTGGTATTTGGAGCATTCCTAACCTCGTTCATCTTCTTCGTTACCGACGGTCGGTATCTGGGCCTACATAGCAGCCAATATGGCGTGATGTTTGCAGCCTACGCGCTTGGTACAATGGCAGGTGCCCTATTTGCGCCGCGTATACGCTATGCACCGGTGCGCCTAGCTGTTCTCACTGACGGTTTAGGAACGGTTGTCTTGCTGTTGATTCCAGCCTTTTCAAAAAGTGCTGTCGTCGTATGGGGCGTCACCTTTATCGCTGGCGTTGGAGCAAGCTTATGGTTTATTGGTGTTACCGCCTTCAGGCAGCGCCTCACACCAAAGCAACTTCTCGGGCGAGCTAATTCTGCTTTTCGAGTGATAGGCTATGCTGGAACGCCGGTCGGAAGCTTTTTGGTCGGCATCCTTGGTTCTTTTATATCATTGCAGTTTGCTGCCACCTTTATCGCTGGACTACTATTGGTGGCTATCGCAATAACGCTTCCTTTTCTTTGGCAGGCTGATCATATAGACACACCCAATCCTTCCACGAGGTAACAGCTGCTTTAAAAAAAAGACACGGTCAAAAAGGCACACATACCCTATTACGCAATCGATTGATCTGTTCTTTGGACGAGGAAATTATCACCATAGTGGCTGATAGAGCCAGCGGCACTATAGAAGCAGCCAAACAAGCGCTAAAGACAAAACAGCCCCTTTACGTTGCATTGGGCGATGATCTCAACGCCTATATGAAGGATGCAGAGAGCTTATAGCGCACAGAGCGCAATTCTTAACTAAAAACTCCGCGCTAGCAATGCCCACTTATACTCCAGTTAATCCGTCACCCGCTGGACATCAAATGCCTCACCCCTTTACTGCTCCTCAAAATACATTTTGCTTCACTTACGCGCCGTATTCTTCCTTTGTAATTAAAAGAGCAGCCCTCCTTTCCTCATTTAGGATCTTTGCCTACACAACGCAGCAACAGATGCGACCATATATGCAATCACGCCTTAGGGCCTGCATAGTAGAAAGCTTAGTTCGAGAGATTCATAAAGCCTATATCCCAATAAATTTTCCACCCAATCCACCTTTTAAAAGGGCGGCTTTATATAAACCGTTAGAGCAAGCTATGAAATCCTTAGGTGTATTAGAAATAATTGACGGTTGTTACCTCAGACCAATGTTGATTGACTTTTACTCGTACATATACGCAAGCGGTGCTACTCTTTTCTTAGATAGAAAGGACATAATCGTTACCATCTGACCTATTATTGTTTGAAAATAAAGAAAAAGTATCAGTGCAACTGATGATATTGAAGAGCTATCTCATTATGTAGCTGTACCTAATTACGGCATTGGGAAGCTAGACACGCAATCACCCATTTCTGCGTGCCTTCTGCATGATATTCATAAGATTTTATTACGCGGTAAACGCGGTACGTCCAAAAGCCTTAGCGAATTTCGCAAAGCACAAAATTAGCTTGGCGGTACGCAACTAAAGACAGCGTCATTCGTGCCGCCCACTCTTACCACAGCCCCCACTCTCTCTACCACCATCCCCGCTTAGAATCGCGCCAACTCATCACCGGTGCCTCGTTAAACACCACACCAGTCTCAAGAGCGGTAAAATACGCCTTGCCGCATTTAATCTTCAGCATTTCTTTAAGGCGCAAATCAAACTCGCTATTCGTTCCTTTTGTTTCCAGTACAAAATAAAGCTTTTGCGCGCCATCTCACTCTAAAAAACTACCCAATCAGACGTATAAGAACCAATGGGAGTGGCTATTTTAAAACTTCTTGGCAGTTTAAAAAACAATCTTACATCAGAGTCATTATCGAGATTTTGCGCAAACTCTTTCTCAATACGGCTCTCACAAATCTCATGATCATAAACACTTTTCTCATTGACCACCGTCGGCCCTATGATCGCCTTTTCCGACCTAATTTTACAGATGTAGAATCAATCTTATTGTGATGCGCACATCCAGAGATTATTTTATCCTCTGCATTAGAACCAAAAACATGAACAATACGCAGAGGCTTCGGTAAGAAGGCCAACCGCTCAATCTCAACCTACACGAAAATGCATGTGCAGGCGAATGCCCTCCATAATATGCAATATTTCAAGCCCGTCCATAGGGGTCCCCCTTTTAAAAATTGTACCTATGGCTTATAATAATCTCCAAAATATACATTTAGCCCTTGTCTGAAATAGCTCAATTTTGGATTGATGAGAACGAAAACGCGCTGCGATAATTACGTTGTTCAGCCCTTATGACCGGCAAAGGGCGCCAATATTCCTGTACCACCAACGACTAACTAACGGTATTTCTTATCATTTTTGATCATATCCTCCACCCTTATTGTACATTTTATCAGCAAGATGTGCGCAGCAAGCCCGTACATTTACGCTGCTAAGTCTCCGTGTACAGTTTTCATTCTCAAACGCAAAATCATCTTTAGCCGAAGCAACTTGATATTGCAGAGCTTGTCCATAAAGCGTATGCGCAACTGGTACCAAATATACACAGGGCAGTACGCATTTTGGGTTATATTGTCATGAGAGAGATGACCAAAAACTTTATCCCAAAAGCATTATACTCTAAATTATCAAGAGCATTCTTCAATCCCCCTGAATAAGACCCGTGATAAACAGGGCTTGCAAGAATAACATCGTTAGCGTCTGCGATTGTTTTGACAAATGCATGCGTTTTAGCATCACAATGGTAATGACTTATAAAAACAACAACTTTTTTAAATGCCTCCTCAACGGCGTATGAATATAAGCACGTTTTTTCTCGTCATTTTTTAAGGTATTAAACTCTTCCAATCTACCGAACTTACTCTTAAATTGTAGCCGAATGATTTTACTAAACCCATATTATTTTAAAAACTCAACAAATAATATTGAGGCTACAATCAAAGACACTTCTTTTCAATATTAAGCAAATTTTGTAACCTATATTGTTATCTCCATAGAAGTAAAAACAGCCTCTATGGATGGTGAGTAGCTAAGCCTTCACAGCTAGTGCTTTACAAGCGCTTTTATAACACTCACTCTGCCCCAAACATAGGATTGCATTTTATTAAATAACCCACGCGCATATAATTAAAGAGAGAAACGATTAAGCTTGCACCAATCATGCCAAGCCAATAGCCAATAAAGTCATATTCAAAAAAATGCGCCATTAGCGCTCCCCCAAATAGGCCTAACCCCCAATAACTTATTGCTACAACAATTGTTGACCAAAACGTATCAAGCAAGCCCACAAGTATGCCATTGAGCATAGCTCCTAAAGTGCCAAAAGCAAAAGACAATAAAATGAACGGAAGCAACTTCCAAGAGAAAACAACAACGCGTTCTGAAGAAATATTAAAGATGGTTGTAAGGATGAATCCATAAGAGAGATAAACAATCCCTGATAAAAACAAGACATAAGCTACAGCAAAAACTGTGACACTCATACGCAATTGTTTTAGAGCCATATTATTCCTATCTGCTCTATACCACGCTGCTATTGTCGCGGCTGCGCTGGAAATCCCCAAAGCCACCACAGAAATAAGCATATCGAGACGCATCCCTATCGTATGCGCGGCCAAAGATTCGACCCCATAAACCGTAATCATGAATGCAATGAACGAAGGAAAGCCCTCCGCAATAAGAATACGTACACCAATGGGTAGCCCTACTCGCAGCAATTTTATTATTCGTGAAATCTCTAACTTTGGTCTCAAATAATTAAAGCGAAAAGAATGAAAAGCAGAATTGCGGGACAAAATTATTGCTGCTGCAATAACAATTAAAATACGGATCAAACTGCTCGCAATTCCTGCACCAAAGACACCTAATCCGCTTGCAGAACCTATACCAAAAATAAGCGGCCAAGAGATAAGAAAATTCACAAGGATAGCCGCAAGCATAACCCAAGTTAAGGGCTGTGGATTACCAATTGCTGACAGCAATCCTCGGCTATTCACATAAAGATAAAAAAACACCACTCCTATAGCAGCGCCACTATTATATTCCTGTGCTATATTGGCAATTGTCTCATCTTGGCCGAGAAGACACAAAATATTCCTCGTATTGAGTAAAATGATTGCACTCATCATTCCAATCACAAGGGAAAGCCATATTCCTTGATCAAACCATGCCTTTAATGCATATCTATCTTGTCTGCGAAAACTTTCCGCAAGTTTTGGTGCAACCGCGGTAATAATACCTAGCCCAAACAACATAACAAAACTAAATATACTCAGAGCTAACATTGTACCACTCAAGGCTTGCACGCCTAAATGCGCTACAAGCGCTGCATCTGTGAAGGAAATCATCATCTGAGAGATCAACCCAACAGCCAGTGGCATGCCAAGAGAGAGCAATTGCTTCATCACAACAAACATTGTGAAATACCCTTCCATATTGAAGGGCATATTAAGCTCGGATCTTTTAAACAAAACACATTGATTTTTTCCGTAAAGTCTTTCCATCACAAGTCTTGTGTAAAGGATGCATAATGAGAACGCATTAAGGTAAGAGGAGATGCCCAGTTCTTAAAAAAGAAGCGCAATGCCCCTTTATTGGTTTTTTGGACTTTATGCCATGCGTTTTTTTTGTACAATATTATGCCCCCAAGCAACTACAGTCATTGATAAAAGATCCTCAGCGAGCCGTTTGTTCGTCTTGTATATCCATTTTCAGTATTTTCAATAAAATTTTTTGGTACGGTTGGTGGGATTTGAACCTACGACCTCTGGTGCCACAAACCAGCGCTCTAACCAACTGAGCTACAACCGCATAAAATCAAATGTATCATAACTGTTCACGATTTCGTAAACATTTATTCTTTGCTTATGTGACATAAGGAAGATCAACAAAGTTTGCAAGCCCCTTTAAAAAAATCTCGCAATTTTTTGTGAAGAAAAAAGCGTTTTTTACAAAGGAAATTTTGCCCAATGCTCAATACTATGATCACGATAGCCTTTTATGTTATCAACTCCATCTTGTTGCATCATCTGCAAAATCTCTTGCAGAATAGTTATGACAAGATCTGGACCTTCATAAACCATCCCACTGTATAATTGAATCAAATCTGCACCAGCTTTTACTTTTTCCAAAGCAGTCTGTGCATCCTTTATACCGCCAACGCCAATAATTGCAATCTCCTTCCCTAATTTTTGACGCATTTTTGCAAGCATAATAGTAGAACGCTCAAAGAGTGGACGTCCAGAAAGCCCACCCTCTTCATTACGGAAGTGACTATTACTAAGACCTTGGCGTGAAAGAGTTGTGTTAGAAACAATCAGCCCATTAAAATCAGAAAGTTTTATTTCTTCAGCAACATCATCTAATTCTTTCTCTGATAAATCGGGGGCAATTTTTAAAAAAATGGGAATGGAGAATCCATGCTTGTTCTCTTGCTCATTTCGCGCTTGCGAAATTGCACTCAACAAAAGATGCAAACTGTCACGGGCCTGTAAATCACGTAAACCTGGTGTATTAGGAGAAGAAATATTAACCGTAAAATAATCAGCAACATCATAAAAATGAGCAATACCAACAGTATAATCATCAATCTTATCGACCGTATCCTTATTGGCTCCAATGTTGACTCCTATAACACCAGTTTTTTTACACGCATGCAATCTATTGTAAACAACTTGATGTCCGTCATTATTAAAGCCCATTCTATTAATAATCGCTTCATCTTCTTTTAAACGAAAAAGCCGTGGTTTAGGATTTCCAATCTGAGGCTTTGGTGTCACTGTCCCAATTTCAGTAAAACCAAATCCTAACCGAAAAATACCATCTACAACCTCTGCATTTTTATCAAACCCCGCTGCAAGACCAATAAAATTTTCAAACTCAAGACCAGCAACAGTTACACACAAACGTTTGTCGATAACCTTTTGACAACCATTTAATCCACTTTTCAGCCCAAGAATCGCTAAACCGTGTGCTTGCTCTGGATCCAACATAAATAAGGCAGAACGGCCAATACAACGAAAAAAACTCATCAATTCTTCTCCACAACATAAAAATGATCCATCGCACCTCACCTCTACCTTTTAACACAAAAGATTTCCAATCAAAGCAAGCATATTATCCCAATAATATTCCCCTTCTAGAAGAAAACTCATCACATAATAGCCATACATGTTTATATTGGTTATACTATGTAAAGAACTTTTTATTCTTAAAAAATGTTTCTCTTTTTCGACATTTTTTAAAGATTAAAATATGAATCCTAATCTTATAAAATTCAGCATGAATTGGAACATCAATGGCTCTTACCATAGTCATGGTTTTATGACGTCTTATGCAGGCACGCTCATAATTTTCTTAAAAATGCAGGCAAATTATCTCTATTCCCAAAGTTCCTTTGTGTAATATTGTTTTCAATAGAAACAAAGCTTGTTCTATAAAGCTATTTTTTCCTAGCATTTACAGGATACATGGTTCATAAAATCATCTAAATTCATACTATTGTTGCACTATTTAGAGCAACAGAATGTTCAATCAATTTGTACTCTATTGATAATCTGCGTTGTTTTCTTTGCCATTTCTGATGTATTAAATACAATTTTGCATCTATTAAGTGCTCTGCCTAACATATATTTTAAGTAATGACAGTTGATTATTGAACTCAAACATCATACCAACGACTTCCAAACCAAAATGATCTTGCAAACCCTAGAGCTCTGCTATTTATAAACTGATACAATCTTCCAGCAGATGAAATGTGTTTCTTCCATCCGAATTATCGCCATTTTAGCTCATGCAACCCAATACAAATAGCTTTTAGATAAGCCATAATGCCCTCCTAATTGCTATTATCGCTTACTGAATTAAGAGGAATTAAATTATAAGTTTTACTTCTGTCTCATTTATCTATTTCTTCTATCAGCGCTGAAATATATTTTTTATTCCTAAATTTTCTTTTTATAATAAAATGTTATGCCAATATATGTACTTCATTTGAGAAGCTTTCTGATAGCTCAGCTTTCAACACTGCCCATTTTGTGGTATTGTGTAAAAATCTCTCTTTTTAATGTTATCATAAAGATCTTGAGGCAATTATATAAATTAAGCTACAGTTTTCTACTTTCTGTTGAAAAAGCAGCTATAGTTTTTATCAAAAAAGCTTTTTTCTAGGAAGTATTCTATGTACATTCAAATAGAGCCCTAAAGCCCTTTATTAAACCTTATAAAGTTCTTTGAAAATAATATTAATATCGTAATATAATCCTAAAAATAAAATCTGCCCTTTCCTTTTTCATCAAAAGCGGTAAGTAAATTACCGTATATCGCTTATATAAAGGGGAAAATGCAATGCTTAAAGAATTCAAAGAATTTGCCCTAAAAGGTAATATGATTGATCTTGCTATCGGTGTGATTATAGGGGGTGCTTTTGGTAGCTTGGTCAACTCAATTGTCAATGATATTTTTATGCCAATCATTGGGCTGATTACAGGTGGGATTGATTTTTCTAATATGTTTATTCAACTTGCTGGCGAAAAACAAGCAACATTGAGTGCCGCCAAAGCAGCTGGAGCAACCATTAGCTATGGACACTTTATTACTTTACTTATCAATTTTCTCATTATTGCTTGGGTTCTTTTTTTATTCGTTAAGGCTATGAATAAAATTCGTAGAAAAGAAGAAGAAAGCCCCCAAAAAACGTCTTCAGAAGAACAACTTTTAACAGAAATTAGAGATCTTTTGGCTAAGAAAAAATAATTTTATGCCAGATTTACATCATGGAACACGAGGAAAAAACATTTCCACAGTTGTTCCATGATTGGGTTTTGAGAACAGTAAAAATTGTCCCCCTCTTTCTTCCACCATTGCTTTACACATTGGGAGGCCTAAACCTGTTCCCATAAAAGCGCTATCACCAGATCGTCCATCTTTGCGCTCTACTTGACCATAAGGTTGCAGTGCCTGTATAATCTCTTCTTCGTTCATCCCTATACCATTATCACTCACTGAAATTTTTACACGTTCTTTTCTATAAGAAACGTGAACAATAATCTGTCCACCCAAAGGTGTAAAACGAATAGCATTGGAAAGAAGATTCCATATAATCTGGCGAAACACTTGTTGTGATACAGGAATAAATGGAACGTGAGGTGGAGCAACAATACGCATGATAATGCCGTTCTGATTGGCTTGAGTTTCAAGAAAAGCTATCGTCGCACGTAAACAAGATATTACATCAAATGTTTCAGAAATAAGGGAAGAATCAATCTGGTTATCGGAACCAGAATAATTTATCTTCGAGCACTCTAGTAATTGATTAATCAGCAATAATATATGTTTTCCAGAGGAAATAATATCGCGTAAATATCCATGATAGCGCTCATTTTCTATCGAACCAAAACGGCCTTCTCTCATAATTTCTGCAAAACCAATAAGAGCATTCAAAGGTGTTCGTATTTCATGAACAACTCCAACGATTTTATCCTCTTCTGCTTTTTTTTCTCCTGATGGAACTGTTTGTGTCCTATCACGCAACATAACAGCATAATTGCCTTGCTTTGCCAAAAATACAATCGTTATCAAAACGGTTATATTTTTATGATTTTTTGTCATTAAATCAGCGGTTTCACTGCGATTTAAAACCTGATTTTTTTCCTCCATACGGATTGATTTAAAATACTTTTCAACCAAAAGTCGGCTTTGCAAAGTAAATAATGAAGAGAATGGTTGTCCTCGTAGTTCATTTATTTCATAACCCATTAATGCTAAGGCTGCCCTACTCGCTGATTGAACAAAGCCCTCTTCATCCAACCATAAAACACCATCTGTTGCTGTATCCAACAATGATAAAACTGCAGCGGGCTCTTTTACGAGAGCTTGTTCTATAGCATTTACCGGCAATGTTTGTGCATATGGTAACTGAATAGCTGTTTCTTCAACTAAATTTTCTTCTTTTACCGATGAATTCAATTCATCACGCAATTGCTCTGCAATTTCACGAAAAGCTGAGCGTTCTATCTCCGTAAGACATGGCATTTCTGTTTCTAGCTTTTCATTTCTTTTTTCTTGGACTTTTTTTTGTATTTTTAAAACACCAAAGCCACGAAACCCCTTAAGCTGCTTTTTAACATCAAAAATTGGCAAAGCCGACAATTCAACATCAAGCCATTGTAAGCAACCATCAACAGGCCATTGAACAATCTCTTTACTCCAAGGCATAGCCGCTTCAATAAAACGACTGAGAACCAGATATCGATCATCATTAAATTGATGAGCAAGCTCATGAAAACTACACCCTAAAATAGAAGAAGAGAGAGGACCAACAACTTCAGCTAGCTCTTTTGAGACTTCACAAAACAAACCATTGTGATCGATTTCCCACGTAAAAGGCCGTGGCAAAAGCTCTGGTGTAAAACGAAAAGCTTCTTGCTGACATTTTAATTCATTTGTATTTAACTTTAACTCATCTGCTTTTAATGGCATAACTAAAACTAAAAAGTGTTGAATTTACTCTCAAATGAATAATGCTAATTTGTTTACAATTATCTATTCTGGTTAAAATAACTTGATATCTCATATCAATTGTCTGTAGCAAAATTTTGACTGTTTCATCAACAAAACAAGAATAAAAAGAAGCTTCCAGCTCTTGTTGCTTATTCACCCATTATTGTAATAAATCTTGTTACAATAATGGTAACATCTCCCTCGCATAAATAGTACTCAAAAAGAATACACTTATTTTACACATTCATGCGCCTTTTTTGAAAAGATATCTCCCAAGATCCCCAAGCTTATTTTACGACGTCATCTGTAAATGGTGTAATGTAAAAGTCCCTATAGAGGATATCAAGGCATTGTGCATTACCATTTTTATACTTATAAAAGAGCTGATTAGCACCATCATTATACTAATTTCAGCCCCTAATGTTACCAATAGTTCTCGGCATTTGAAGGCGTTCATAAGCAGCCTTTTTATTTTTTAACTTTTTTACTCCTACATTATTATGATACGCAAGAAAATGGTTTTAATTGTTTCAACAGAAACAGATTTGAAATGAGAAAATCTTACAATGTTTGAGACTTTTATTCACTGTGAATAATGATAAATTACTATAAATCAATATACTGCATTATCAAAATCTCTTTTTCAAATAAAGCTTCTCGTAAGAACATCTTTCTTGAGCCAATAATATCAAATGATAATAAATTCAGCGTGACGCTTTAAAGTATCCTATGCAACAGAACTTGCATATTGGGCATTTTTCTTATGATGCTTCTCAATAATCTCCCAAAGATCTTTCTTTCATTAGAATCGCTACAAAAGAAAAAACAAAAAATACGCCACCGCACTATTTTATTAAAAATTTTCTCTGTAAAAAAGAGAACACAAATTATCTGTCTTCATATAAAGATTTGTTTAATTTCTTTATATTCCAGATCATTTAGAAATGTTAAAATATCTCATAACCTCCTTTGATATCAGCTTGTTTACCTCATCAGAAGTCTTAATACAAAAGATCGCTTTTGCTTTATTACTCTCCATTTAAATTTTTAATATTATATAAAAAAATAAAACAAGCACATTTAAATAATAACTGTCAGATATTTAAAAAATTGCATATTTTTAAATGCGTTTGTTTATTTTCCTTCATTGAGTAAAATTTCACGTTTTCCAACATGATTAGCGGCTCCAACAATGCCTTTTTCTTCCATTCGCTCGACGAGAGAAGCTGCTTTATTATAGCCGATTGAAAGTCGGCGCTGAATATAAGATGTTGAACATTTTTTATCACGCATAACAATTTTTACAGCTTGGTTATAAAGTTCCTCACCCTCTTCATCAAAATTTTCTTCCTCAGAAATTTCAGCAGCTGAATCAGCAGAAGTATCCTCTTTGTTATCGTCTTCATTATCTGTTACCGTTGCTAAATAATCAGGTTTTCCTTGCATTTTAAGATGTGCAACGATGGATTCAACTTCTTCATCTGAGACAAAAGGTCCATGAACGCGCACAATGCGTCCACCACCTGCCATATGAAGCATATCCCCCTGACCTAAAAGCGTTTCAGCACCTTGTTCACCCAAGATCGTACGACTATCAATTTTTGACGTTACTTGAAAAGAAATGCGGGTAGGAAAGTTTGCTTTAATTGTACCGGTGATAACATCAACAGAAGGACGTTGCGTTGCCATAATAAGATGAATACCTGCCGCACGCGCCATTTGCGCTAAGCGCTGAATGGCATTCTCTATTTCTTTTCCTGCCACCATCATAAGATCAGCCATCTCATCAACAATCACAACAATATAAGGAAGCTGCGTGAGATCCATGGCTTCTTCATGATAAAGCATTTCCCCTGTTTCCTTATCAAAACCCGACTGAACAGTACACATGATCGTTTCGCCTTTTTGAGCCGCAAGTGCAACGCGTGCATTAAAACCATCAATATTACGCACACCCAACTTAGCCATTTTGCGATAACGTTCTTCCATTTCACGAACAGCCCATTTTAAAGCTGTTACCGCTTTTTTGGGATCTGTTACAACAGGTGTTAAAAGATGTGGTATGCCATCATAAACAGAGAGCTCTAACATTTTAGGATCAACCATGATCAAACGACATTGCTTTGGTGTCATACGATAAAGAATCGACAAAATCATTGTATTAATTGCAACAGACTTGCCTGATCCTGTTGTTCCTGCAACCAATAAATGAGGCATTTTTGCTAATTCTGCAATGACCGGTTCACCATTAATCCCCTTCCCCAAAGCAAGAGCAAGTTTAAATTCACTTTCACGAAAAGAACGTGTTTGGATTAATTCCCGTAAATAAACGGTTTCACGAACCGCATTGGGTAACTCAATCCCGATAACATTACGTCCAGGAATTACAGCAACGCGTGTAGAAATAGCAGACATAGAACGCGCAATATCATCAGAAAGATTAATAACGCGCGATGACTTTACGCCCGCGGCGGGTTCAAATTCATACATTGTTACCACAGGCCCTGGATGAACATGGATAACTTCACCCTTAATGCCAAAATCTTCCAAAACACTTTCCAAAAGTCCAGCACCACGTTCTAATGTTTCTTGAGGAATCATCGTACCTTCATGAAAAACAGGTTCCTGTAATAAGTTGATCGGAGGAAATTCATAAACATCACAGTCAATAGATTGAATATTTTGCATAAAAGCAGAATCATAATTACCTAATGGCATACGAGTAGATTGCAATGTTTTAGTTTTACTGTTTGCTTGCATCACAGAAAAATCTTTTGAATTCTTTTTGACGGTTTTGTTTATACAATCAACAGTATTATTGGCGACAATATTATTGGTATTTTCAGTCTCTATACTAGCTCCTGCATCACTTAACGCCCCTGTATTACTTAACGTATGAGCAGAATCTTCAACAGAAAGCTTAGAATGACACTCTTTAGTAGTATCATTATTTGTATGCATTAAATCAGAAATTTTCTCAACACCTCGCATCCTTTCCGCTGGAGATTCTGATGTAATTGAATCATAGAGTTGTGGAAAGCGGTATTCAAGAACACGGTAAAGAGCAGTTATTGACTCATCAAAGGCTGTGGGAATATCCGGTGTGAGTTCATTTGTCGTGTCAAGTGATGTTCCATCCTCTTTTGAAGTTTGAGTCTCCACATGTTCAAATATCAAAGATTCACACTCAAAAAATGCATCATCGGAAAGATGCAAAGCAGGTTTTATTTTTTGTAGCACATTTTCCACTTGTAATTTACGTTCTTGTTTATCCTCCTCAAGTGGAATATTTGCTGACGGCATACGAGTAGTTTGACGTGACAACTGCTTCAAAACCGTTGAATGACAAACTGATGTTTTATTCTCTATTGATTGAGGATTAATGACTTTTTTTGTCGAAAGAATATTTGTTGTTTTCTTGTTACAACGTACAATATCTGTATCTGTAATTTTTTTTTGATCTTGCTTCGTAAAAATTTTAAACTGTTTTGCAAAAACTGGATCTGTTTCTATACGACGACGCAAAATCTCAACTTCTGGGGTTCTCGTGAAACGGACGTTTTTTCCGAGGGCAAATGCCTTTTTCCACACTTCCGGATAAGGAAATATCTCAGTAATCTTAACAGATAAATCTTCTCTTGATGCACCTTTTGTACCATCATCAGAAAAAGAAGACGTAGAAATAGATTTTGTTTTCGAATTATGCATGGCACCCAACAAATTTATAGCAATGAGAAAAATAACCTTTTCAAAAAGAATTCGTAGAAACTATCATACGAAGGTTAATAACCTTTTGCTGATGGTTACTTTTTAATGAAAAAAATAATGCCATAATGCATATTCATAATCTGCCTTTTGCATATTTACGATATAAATTGCTCAGTTTATGGTGTCATAGAGCTCGTATTTCATTTGTTTTGAAGAAAACTTCATGATAAAAAAGCTTCAAGAAAATTGTCTATGCCTCTCTTTCTCTCCCTTTGCATAAGAGAAACTAGTCTCAATAATACAATGAGCATTGCTCTATTGAATTCTCCATGCTCAATTATCACGATATAATCTAATTTCTCGCGTTTTTATAAGATTACCCTTGTTATCCTCGTTTAAAAAGGCTTAGACTAAGACAATCATAATTACATAAATACAAATAGAAAAAAGGGAGTGAATTATGTTTAATAAACGGAAATTTTATATCAATGGTCTATGGGATGAGCCAAGCATTCCTCACGATTTTGACGTCATTAATCCATCAACAGAGGAGGCTTGTGCTGTCATTAGCCTTGGAAGTACAAAAGATGCCGATAAAGCAATTAATGCGGCTAAAGAAGCGTTTCAAAAATGGAAAACAACGTCACCAAATGAGCGTCTTGGATTTGTTGAAAAAATTCTAGAGATCTACGAAAAACGTTCCAAAGACATGGCAAAAACCATTTCAATGGAAATGGGAGCACCAATTGATATGGCGCTTAATGCGCAAACTGCAACCGGAAGTTCCCATATCCGCAATTTTATCGAAGCTTATAAAGAGTTTTCGTTCCAAGAAACTTTAATAAAAGGAAATGAGCAAGCAATCCTTCACTACGATCCTATCGGCGTCGTAGGATTAATTACGCCATGGAATTGGCCCATGAATCAAGTAACTCTTAAAGTTATTCCTGCTCTCTTGGCTGGCTGTACCATGGTGTTAAAGCCCTCTGAAATTGCGCCTCTTTCTGCTATGCTTTTTGCTGAATTTTTAGATGAAGCCGCACTTCCAGCCGGTGTTTTTAATTTAATCAATGGTGATGGTGCGACTGTCGGCTCTTACCTCTCTGCACATCCAGATTTAGAAATGATCAGCTTTACTGGTTCAACTAGAGCAGGAAAAGATATTTCTAAAAATGCCAGCGCTACTTTAAAAAGAGTCTGTCTGGAACTTGGTGGAAAAGGAGCGAATATTATCTTTGCTGATGCCGACTCAGATGCTATTCAACGTGGTGCACGACATTGCTTTTATAATAGTGGACAAAGTTGTAATGCACCGACTCGTATGCTTGTGGAACAGAGCATCTATGACAAAGCCGTGAAAATAGCCAAGGATATTGCAGAAACAACAAAAGTAGGACCAAACTGCCAAGAAGGAAATCATATTGGGCCCGTTGTTTCAAAAAAACAATATGATAAAATTCAAGATCTTATCCAATCGGGAATTGATGAAGGTGCAACTCTTGTTGCAGGCGGGACTGGTTTACCAAAAGGAATGGAACGCGGTTATTATGTCCGTCCAACAGTCTTTGCTGATGTAAAACCTCATATGCGTATTTTTAAAGAAGAAATCTTTGGTCCAGTTCTCTCGATTCTTTCTTTTAGTACAGAAGAAGAAGCCGTCGCTTTAGCGAATGAGACTGAGTATGGTCTTACAAACTATATTCAATCACAAGATCGCAACAAATATCGTCGTATTGCGGCACAAGTACGCTCTGGTATGGTAGAAGTTAATGGACATGGATTACCCAGTGGAAGCTACTTTGGAGGTGTAAAATTTTCTGGGCGCGCTCGTGAAGGAGGACATTGGGGAATTAAAGAATTTCTCGATAGTAAAGCAATTTCGTACTGGTAAAATCTTATTAAAAACTTAATAGGAATCGTATGGTAATACAGAAAATAACGGATGAAGGTGCTCTTGGGCAACGTCTTGATCAGTGGCTCGCAAAACAATATCATGATGTGCTCTCACGTTCGCGTTTGCAAACCCTCATCCGTGAAGGCTGTCTTAAAATTGATGGTCAATTCATAAAGGAACCAAAAACAAAATTAAAACCTAACCAAATAATTGAATTGGAAATGCCGGACCTTCGTGATGCAGAACCTAGCGCTGAAGCCATTGCATTGGACATTCTTTTTGAAGATGATCATATCATTGTTATTAACAAACCAGCTGGTCTTGTTGTTCATCCTGGGAATGGAAATTGGACCGGTACATTGGTTAATGCCCTTATTTACCACTGTGGGAATAGTTTATCTGGTATAGGTGGTGTTAAACGCCCTGGTATTGTCCATCGTCTTGATAAAAATACAAGCGGTGTTATGGTTGTTGCAAAAAATGATCTAGCTCATAAAAGTCTCAGTGCTCAATTTTCTGATCATGGACGTACCTGCGCATTAGATCGACGCTACCATGCCTTGATTTGGGGAACACCTCAGCGCAATGTCTGGACAATTGATGCATCACTTGGCCGTTCGCCCTATAACCGGACAAAGCAAGCTGTCATCCATAACCAAAACCCTTATGCTCGTCATGCTGTTACACATGTTTCTCTGCTTGAAAAATATGGCTCTCATGCAGACTCAACATCTTTTGCTAGCCTTCTGGAATGTCGCTTGGAAACTGGACGCACCCATCAAATCCGTGTTCATATGACTCATATAGGGCATCCACTCATAGGCGATACAGTTTATGGAAACGCTTTTAAAACAAAATCAAACATATTCAACCCCACTATTAGAAATGCAATCGATCAATTCAACCGACATGCACTCCATGCTGCAAGTCTTACTTTTGAACATCCTTCTACCGGTAAAGTTATGTCGTTTTCCGCACCACTGCCTCAAGATATGGCTAAACTTATTGAGCTTTTTAAAAAAATGAATTGAAACTTTTCCCCTTCTCAAGATTTCACAATAAAATATCTTTTTTTGAACAAAATTGAAAAATATGCTAGAGTGAGGTTATGAGGATAGTTAGCTATCTAAAACATAGAATTTGCCTTATCAGGGAATTCAGACAAAAGGAGGGTGCTATATGGCCCATATGAATTTATTATCAGTAATGACAGGTGATGGTGGTTTAAACCGTTACTTGGAAGAAGTGCGTCGTTTTCCAATGCTTGAGCCAAAGGAAGAGTATATGTTAGCTCAGCGTTACCGTGAGCATAATGATCTAAAAGCTGCGCATAGGCTAGTAACCAGCCATTTGCGTCTCGTAGCTAAAATCGCGATGGGATATCGGGGCTACGGACTTCCCATTGGGGAAGTCATTTCAGAAGGCAATGTTGGACTCATGCAAGCTGTTAAACGTTTCGAACCAGAGCGGGGTTTTCGTCTTGCAACCTATGCAATATGGTGGATTAAAGCGTCAATCCAAGAATATGTATTGCGCTCTTGGAGTTTGGTGAAAATGGGGACAACAGCTAATCAAAAGCGTTTGTTTTTCAACCTTCGTAAGTTAAAAAGTAAACTTCAAGCACTTGATAGTGGTGATCTCAATGCAGAACAAGTGAAAGAAATTGCAACCCAGTTGAATGTCACAGAAGATGAAGTTGTATCAATGAATCGTAGGCTTGGTGGTGACACTTCACTCAACGCACCAATTCGAACAAAAGAAGGGGAAAACAGTGAGTTGCAAGATTGGTTGGTGGATGAATCTAACGATCAAGAACAAATTTTGATTGAAAAAAGTGAATTAGAAAATCGCCGTTCCATGCTCATAAATGCCATGGACAATCTCAATGAACGCGAAAAGCGTATATTTAAAGCGCGTCGTTTAAACGATGTACCACTAACCCTAGAAGAACTCTCTGGCGAATTTAATATTAGTCGAGAACGAGTAAGACAAATTGAAATGCGTGCATTTGAAAAAGTGCAAAACTCTATCAAAGATTCTACTTTATCTCAAAGTCAAGTATAAAACCTAGAGTTAAGTATAAAGCCAATGGTTTGCACATTCTTTAAATGTGAAAATGAAAAAAAGCATGCCTTGGCTTTATACTTGTAAATTAGCCTATCGAATTCTTTAAGTTATTGATATGTAAAGCTTTTTGAATATATTTGGTATATAATTGATAAAGACGGTCGTAGAAAATTCTTCACAGCCGTTTATTTTTTTGCATCTATGTTTTATTTTTTTGACCAAGAACTGTTAACTTATCTTGTTGTGCAAGCCATTGTCCAATAACTTCATTAAAAATAGACTTACCTGTTGGTCCTTTTGCAAAGGTTAATTCACTTATACGCCCGTTTTTATCCGTTAACACCAAACGCATCCAATCTAATTCTCGCATCAATTGTAAATTTCGATCAAGAAATGGATGATTTCCACTCAATGCGACAAGAAAAAAGTCATCGTTAATCTTTGCAGCAATGGTTCTTGTTAAAGCCTGTCCAATGGATTGTTCACTTGCTTTAAAGGTTAATGCTTGAACATTGCTTATAGCTTTACCTGAAAATTTATCAGAAAGAATAAAAACAAGGTCCATAATATATGCAGCAGGAAATGACTGATCGGTATTACGACGTAAAATTAACCGTAATGATACCCCTTCATCAGGAATTGTTATATCACCTTGTATAGTTGTTTCTTCTGGAGCCCCCTTCACTTGAGATTCTTTTATAAGCGTCCAGCGAGCACTTCCCGTTGCTATCTTTTCTGCATCATAATTTGTACGTGCTTGATAGAAAACAGCTTCACCTGATTTTTCAAGCGATTGCAAATTGCTATCAACAACTGTTGAGAGTACTTCTTCATCCGAAGAATCTATCGCTTGTTTTAAACCAACATCAATTTCACTTCCATCCTCTAATAAGCGTTGTGTTAACTTTCTCTTAATTGGAAAAGCCTTTGGTACTCTGTGAGAAGCTTGAAGATTTTCTTCTAAAAACTGATGATCATTTGATACAAATACACGCTCACCAACAAAAAAAATACCAACAAGTAAAACAATAAAACTAACAACAGAAACAGCGCTTATCACAATACGCCTTTGCACTAACGATTTATTAGCACGACGTAAAGCCTGAGAAAAAATGTGCGAAACAATATGCGGATTATCTTCCTGCGAAGGAGAAATCTTTAACACACTGCTATTAACATGCTGAGAAGGCACATCAGCCTCCATATTAACAGGCTCTGCATCTGGTATATCTGATACACAAAGCTCAACAAATACCTTGTTATCCTTTGAACGTGTAACAAAATCTTGCTTTCTTTTTATGTTTACCTCTGACAATTCATTATTCTTTGGTAATATAGTTTTTTTTGTAACTTTCTTATCTTCATTTATATTTGTGGGATTCCACCCAATAACTGAAGAGAGCCGTTTCTTTTCAACTGCTACATATTCTCCTTCAACAGTTGCAATAGAACTTTGAAGAATCTTTCTTTGTTCATCCGCTATTGCTTGTGATATTTTTGCTGTTACAAATTGATGTTCTAGTGTTTCGGTAGCCCGCTTATAAATCCGCTTACGCACTTGTGGTGTAATATTATTTTGTGCATTAATTGTCTTTTTTAAGATTCCAACGAAATCTACCATTTCCTCTATAATCTCTCTTAAACTGAGAAAAAATCAATAGTAAAGCCAAAAAACTTTATTTTAGCCTTCTAAATTGGTTGCCATTTAATATTGGTACAACTATCGCAATAATGTAAAATGAATATGAAAAATAAACAATGCTATTTTGCACCTTTCTTTTACGTGCTCTTAAAAACTTTTTTTGTAAAAAGATACAAAAACGAACAGAGAGCATATATAGAAATCTAAAAACAATAATCAATTAACAAAGGGATCCGTAATAAGAATAGTATCTTCACGCTCTGGACTTGTGGATAATAAAGCCACTTTTGTATTAATCAGTTCTTCAATATAGCGTATATATTTAATAGCCTGCACTGGTAAATCTTCCCACCTCAATGCATGTGCTGTTTCTTCCTTCCAACCTTCTAATGTTGCATAAATAGGCTTCACCCGATCCTGAGCTCCCATGGAAGAAGGTAAATAATCAATCCTTTTACCATCAAGCTCATAACCAATACAAATTTTTATTTCATCCAAACCATCTAAAACATCAAGTTTTGTCAATGCTATACCTTGAACACCGCAAATTGTTACCATCTGACGTACTAAGACAGCATCAAACCAACCACATCGACGCTTTCGACCCGTTACAACACCAAATTCATGTCCACGCACTCCCAGAAATTCACCAATATCATTTATCTGCTCTGTCGGGAACGGCCCTTCTCCAACGCGTGTAGTATAAGCTTTTGCAATACCCAAAACATAATGGATTGCATCAGGTCCCATCCCCGAACCTGTACATGCTTGCCCAGCAACTGTATTAGATGACGTTACATAAGGATAAGTTCCAAAATCATTATCGAGTAAAGCACCTTGCGCACCTTCAAAAAGAATGTGTTTCCCTCCTCGATAACCTTCATCTAAAAGACGCCACGTACAATCCATAAAGGGCAAAATTTTATCCGCAACTTGCATCAATTCATCATAAAGTGCTCGAGAATCAATCTCTGCAACACCCATCCCACGACGCAAAGCATTATGATGCCTCAAAAGCCGCTCAATCTTAGCCATAAGTGTATCTTTTTCTGCTAAATCCATCACTCGGATAGCACGACGTCCCACCTTATCTTCATAAGCCGGTCCAATACCGCGCTTTGTTGTACCAATCTTTAAACCAGATAAACCGCTTTCTCGAATTGCATCAAGATCACGATGCAAAGAAAGAATCAAAGGAGCATTTTCAGCAATACGCAAAATTTCTGGTGTGATTTTTACACCCTGATTACATAGTTTTTTTACTTCTGCAACAAAATGATGAGGGTCAACAACAACACCATTACCAATAATTGATAACTTGCCACGCACTAAACCAGACGGTAAAAGTGATAATTTATAACTGACTCCATCAACAACCAATGTGTGGCCAGCATTATGCCCCCCCTGATACCTCACCACGATATCTGCTCGCTCAGACAACCAATCTACAATTTTACCTTTGCCTTCATCACCCCATTGTGTACCGACAACAACTACATTGGCCATAACTTTCTCCGTCGTGTTTGGTCAAAAAAACCAGCATTCAAAAACAAACTCTTCTTTATAACGAAACCTTAGAGCAAGTGCGACTCCTCATTTCAGATTTTTCTCAATCTTCAAGTGATTAAATTTTCAAATTTATGATAATAAAGATAAGCAAGTACCCAAATATTCTCAATCTGTCATTTTCGCTACAAAAAGTAAAAACATTAGAGATTTTAATTTGTGCGTATCGAACACCTGACAAAGCATTCATTCCCCGTCTTAATCTTTTACAATTCATGTAATATTTAGAGGCTGTTTGTCTGATACAAGAATACGAAAGATCATCATAATCTCTCGTATCCTTTTTTGTTTAAAAACACGTTGTGAAAATCACCAGTAATTATTTAAAGCTGTGCTTTTTCAACTTGGAACGCCCACTCAAGCCATTGTGTTAAAATTTCAAGATCGGAAGCCTCAATTGTTATACCCGCCCAAATTCGAAGCCCAGGAGGAGCATCGCGATACGAACCGATATCATAAGCAACCCCTTCCTCATCAAGACGCTTCACAACCGCTTTTATAAAAGATACTCGCTTTTCCGTATCCAAAGCAGTAATCACTGGATCCACAATATCTAAACAAATAGCGGTGTTAGAACGCACTTCAGGATCTTTTGCCAAATATTCTAACCATGGCGTTTTGCGAACAAAAGCATCAAGTACAGAAAAATTTTTCTCAACCCTTGCTCTTAATGCCGCTGCACCTCCTAGAGATTTTGCCCACTTCAACCCATCAAGAAAATCCTCAACACAAAGCATAGAAGGTGTATTGATGATCTTTCCTTTAAAAATATCTTCGTTCAATTTTCCATTTTTTGTCATATAGAAAAGTTGGGGCATAGGCCAAGCTGGAACATGATTCTCAAGCCTCTCAACAGCACGAGGACTTAAAATCACCATACCATGTGCAGCCTCACCTCCCAAAACTTTCTGCCATGAAAAAGTAACAACATCTAATTTTGAAAAATCAAGATATTGCGCAAAAGCTGCCGATGTTGCATCACAAATGGTCAATCCAGCCCGCTTATGCGGAATGAAATCCGCATTAGGAATACGCACACCAGAAGTTGTCCCATTCCATGTAAAAACAACATCCCGATCAAAGTCAAGTTGTGTTAAATCTGGTATTTCACCATAAGGAGCTTCAAAACGACGCACATCAGAAAGCTTTAATTGCTCGACAACATCTTTATTCCACCCAAACCCAAAACTTTCCCACGCTGCCATATCAATGCCACGCTCACCTAATAGAGACCATAGAGCAGCCTCAACAGCACCGGTATCTGATCCTGGCATAATTCCTATACGATGATCAGAAGGAACCTCAAGAATCTCACGGGTTAAATTAACAACTTCAGCAAGTTTTAATTCTGCTTCTCTAGATCTATGTGAACGCCCAACTAATGCATTTTTAAGAACATCAAGAGTCCAACCAGGCCGTTTGCTACAAGGACCTGAAGAAAAATTAGTATTATTGGGACGATTACTTGGTTTTTGTAACATTATCATTATTTCTCCCCTTTTAGATGTTTTTCTTTCTTTATAAAGAAAAACAAATTATTATAAAGACTAATCAATAATCTTTTTAGAAAAAAGTCAAAAATGTTGTCTCTTATTTCGTATGCTTAAAATTTAGGGAAACTTTATAAAAAAATCTTTCTTAATCATTCTTCTCGATCGATTCTTTTAATTTTTTTCGTATCACCACCACGATAAGACAGCATTCTAATAACAATACACTAAAGTGTCCAATATACCTATCAAATTTATTTTATGATAAAGATTCATTGATAACGCTCTAGAATAGGGAGATAAACTTATTAAAAAATCAATTATTTTTCTTTTGATGACTGGACAGAGAAAATTTTAATGTTATAACCGCAAACGCTTTATATGTTTTATGAAGCATGCCCAGATAGCTCAGTTGGTAGAGCAGCGGACTGAAAATCCGCGTGTCCGTGGTTCGAATCCGCGTCTGGGCACCACTTTTTGTTTTTAGCATATTGAAATATATAGATTTTTTCTTTAAATAACCATTTTCAGACCACCTTTTAGACCACCTTCTACAGCTTATATAATTTTATCTAATTTGTTCTTATTTGCTCCTTATTTTTCTTTGGAATGAAGGCTAAGATCTCTTTTTTTCTCCACCTCACTGCTCTCCCTAGCTTATATGGCTCCGGAAACAACCCCTGAAGCACCCAATTGCGAATCGTTGTTGTGGATACACTAAAAAGCTGTGCACACTCACGTGTCGTTACATATCTATCTCCATCATCAAATATCATCTCATTACCTTTCTCTTTTTTATGTTACTTAATCCCCTCCTCGTCCTATAGGACGAGGAGATGAAATCAATTGTTTAAAACTAAGCCGCTTTCGTGACAGGCTTCTGCAAACTCGGATCATAAGCTCGCAACAAAGAATCCATTCTATGGGGCAGCTCTGAATCTCCAAAATCCGTTAAAACTGCTAGAATCTTTGTAATATTTGGAATTTCATCTTGAAGTTTTAAAATCAAAGCTTTTTCTACTATGCTCATGATGTCAACCAAGTCACTACAGTCTTTGTCATCTACGTATTCACAATTGACAAACTGAGACAACGCTATCCACAAATCACATAAAAAGTCGATACTGGTATTCATTGCACACCCCCAAAGATTTGTTCTCTCAAACAAGCCAATCCTCTGGATGTGATTTTTGTTGAAGGGAGTACCTTTTCTGTACCATCTGGTCTTTGGATAGTGATAGCAGGACAGTCCATGAAACCTTTTTTGATTTTATCCTGATAAGGTAACAGAGGCGCCCCTGGAGCCCGTCGATACACCCAATCATGTTTACGCAAGTAATTGGTTAAGTCCTTTGGGCGCACCTCCAACATCTTCGCTGCTTCGATAAGACCGAATAAACCATCAGAGCGTTTTAAACCTTCCAAAGCTTCTGCTTTAGGCTTGAGTGTACTCACCTCATTTCTTAAGTCTTCTAATTGATTGATACTCTCTAAAAGGAGCTGTTTAATCGTAAGAGGATTTTCCAAAGCATTGGCAAGATTTATTTGTGGTGTTGCTACTTGTCTTTCCAATTCTTGCCAGCGGTCAATAATCTTTGCTCGTAAAGCAGTGCTGTAACCCGAAACAAGAATTAAACACTCACGTTTGGGAAGATTGTAGCAAGGAAGAGTACGACCTGTTGAATCTCTGTAGAATCCTGCAAATTCACTCAGCTCAATTTTGAGCTCAGTGAGTATTTGCCGAATATCCCGCATAACATTCCGATGTTCTTTACCACATAATTCTGCAATTTCACGACTCGACATAGTCTGAGTGGTAGCACTATTAGCAGTGCTTTCTTCAATTTCTATAAGTGTGTTCACTGTGAACTCCTTGGTAATAGAGGTTTTCTATTGACACTCTAAAAGAGTGCCGGGTGCTAGAAAACACGGTACCAAGTCCGTCGTCACACCTTTCCCGTGAGGGTATTGTATAGTGTAACTACACCCGACAAGACCGTTATATGCTACAGCATATAATGAGTCAAAATCTTTAATGTTCAGAAGACTGATTATTTCGGCAACCAATCCGCTTGGTATTTTAAGGTGTTTTCTAGGCACCTGATTCGACAATAGACATACTGATAGTATTTTGTCAAATAAAAAATTAAAAAATCGGCGCTTATAAACTATATCGATTTTATCAGTAAATTCGTATTTCTTTTCCATGATTGTTTCTCTTAATGCATGCTTTGTCGTTTAAGTTCTTGAGACAACACACCAATTCCTTTTGCTGTGATTTTTGCGCAAGGAATGACCTTTTCTATTCCATTTGCGGTTTGAAGTGTGATAGTTGGACAATCCATAAGTTTCTTTTGGATTTTGTCTTGATAAGGAAGCAAATTTCCACCTGCTGCTCGTCTGTAAACCCAACCTTTTTGCTGTAAGAAGAGAATGAACTGTTTTGGTTGCATCTCGAGTATTTTAGCGGCTTCTGTAAGACCGAAGAGTCCATCATGGCGCTGTAAGCTTTCAAGAGCCATTGCCTTTGGTTTTAAATTTGCAATAATGTTATCTTTTTGTTCATTTTCATTTTTGAGATACGTTAAAACACCAAGCATAACTTGAGGACTTGAGTAGTCGATTTGTGGTATTGCTGCTTGCTTTTCTAATTCTTGCCAACGGTCTATAATCCTAGCACGTAATGTCATGCTGTAACCAGAAACTAAAATGAGGCATTCGCGTTTAGGGAGGTTGTAACAGTTTTGGGGCTTACCCTGTTTATCTAAATAGGTGGATCCAAATTTGGATTGACCCCCTTCAGGATATAATTCTCCTAACATTTGTCGAATATCACGCATAATATGCGCATGTTGCTTACCGCATAACTCTGCAATTTCACGACTAGACATCGTTTGAACTGTTGTGTTTTGAAAATTTCTTTCAGATGTTGTGATAAAATTATGCATGCTTCACTCCATTCGTTGTGACAACATTGTCATTGTGCTTGATTTGCTGTCTTAGATGTCTTAAGAAATCTTCTAATGTTTCAGGATTTGAATAATCGATTTTTGAATT
The DNA here is from genome assembly GCF_042195605.1 of Bartonella sp. AP88HLJMH. Lineage (NCBI taxonomy): Bacteria > Pseudomonadati > Pseudomonadota > Alphaproteobacteria > Hyphomicrobiales > Bartonellaceae > Bartonella > Bartonella sp. AP88HLJMH. The sequence goes on from NZ_JBHIOR010000010.1 coordinate 75,848, forward strand.
TACTTTTTTTTCGCATTTCAGAAAATATTCACGCACTTGTTTACCTTTGAGACCAGGTTCACAAATGGCAATGTGTTTTGCTGTGTCTAAAGTGAGAGCATAATCTTTAAAAGGATTTCCACGTGAGGAGTTTGATAATTCTTTAGTAGAAAGTACAAAGTCGACATCTTCTCTAAAGCTAAGTTCTTTAATACAGTTTGTTATCCACTTTCTAAACTCGGTTTTTACCTCTAAAAAGGTATATAAATCACGAGCGCTAATAGTTTGAACCTTTTGATGCTGAATAATATTGTATTGAGTAGCAAGAAGCTTTTCCATTACGAACCTCATGTTGATGGGATTGATGAATGAAAGGGGGCGCTTTTAAAAGCGCCCTTTAGAATTTTTAAAGCACATCACAAGGACGCAAACGGTGTTGTTGTTCATAAGTACCGTAAATCTCATCATTATATTTTTCGTCTGCGATCTCGTCTAAAAGTTCTTGGTAAGCATCACTTTCGAGTACAAAGTCATGAACTTTACTCTCCTCGTGGAGATGTTCGATATTTTCTTTTACATATGCTTCTGCAATTTCTTCAGAGATATCTTCACAATTATTCTCAGAAGGATTGATGCGAAAGATTTGGATTGCATCATCTGCCTCGTCAATAATTTTTAGAATTTGGCTTTTATCCAGTGGTCCTGACCGACCAATGTTTTGATCATCATCATAGACAACTAATAAAATTTCATCAGAATTTATAAGAATTGGATTTTCCATAATTTTTCCTCCCTAACGCCTCTTGGCGATTGTTTGTGCGTGGTTTATGGAATATATTAGTACATTACGCACTAAATATAGTAAAGTACATAATGTACTATTTTTTAAAAAAAATAAAAAAAGACGAATCAGGGCACAATTTAGAGAATCAAAATTTTGCTGTTTACTGATAAAAATCAAGCAAACTTGCTTCAATCTGTTGATGGCAATCTAATCGATAACGTGAACAGAGAATCGTATTGTGTTTACATATCAAGAATAGTGCGCCGTACACGACCTATTATAGAGATAGCGCCTTCAAGTTTTGGAGCCTTTATTGTCTTGTCGTATGAAGCGGGCTGAAAAGGAGGATCATCATTAGGTCTGTATCGTTTATATGTCGCTTGTCCAGATTCATCTGCAATTACATAGCAGGCATTAGGCACAAGTTTTTTGTCTCGCATATTTACAAATATTATAGAATCTGGAGGGCTAATTTTATTCATAGATGCGCCATCTACACGTAAAGCAATCCATTCACCGGCAGGAAGATTAACAGCCTCTGTCATAGGATAATCTGAAAAATCCATTATCCCATCTTGCTCGCTTAATTCTCCAGCGCTAATCCATGAAACGACAGGAATACTTATATTGAGGTTAGGATTTTCTTGAGGAGACTCGCCATACAAAATCCACCCCGGATCTACATTAAATACTTGTCCATAGAGCTCGGCTATTTGGCGCGAAATACCACGATTTCCATTTTCGTGACTAATTAGGGTATTTTGATTAAGAGCTGGTATAGCGCGCGCAGCTTCGCTTGGTGTTGCGTATCCAGCATTCTTACGCGCTATTTTAAGTCTATCTTTTGGCAAATAAGTCATTTGTACATTATCCACTATTTTTTTAATTCATTGTGTACGATTTTATCTTGATTAAAAGTTGTACGTAATGTACTATTTGTGTCATGGTTAATGATTTTTATGTCAAAAGTTTGATTGAATCTTGGGGATCTATACGCCAATTTGCAAAAGAAATTGGTTGTAGCTATGAGGCTGCGCGTAAAATGCGTGATCGCAATTATAAATTACATTTTTGCCATAGTATTTCTCCAAAATACTGGAATATAATTATTCAGTTGTCTAAAGCCAAGGGTCTATCTTGGGTTACACTAGATTGGTTCCTACATAATTATGGGAGTAAATCCCATAGAGTTATTCGTCCAATGACAAAACGAAGAAAAGATACGCTTCATCTGGTGGAGAAAATTAGTACAGCAAATGCATCACAAACAGTAATATCTTCTCATAGTGCTGCTCATACAGATAATAATGAACAGCAACAGCACCATTCACACTCTTAAAGAAGAAAGATCAGAGATGATAGATATCCCGCATATCACTATAAGTAAAGTCAAGTTGATTAATCTTGTTAATAAGATTGGACGTGAAGACATATATTATGGTGTTCGCTCGCCTAATCAGACATGTGAAAGTTGCATAGATCCCTCATCAACAGGTTATCTTGTCTATATACTGCAAAATATTTTTGCGCGTGATGATAGAAATTATTTTCCGTTATTGCCATACGATGATTTTAATCAATGGTTTTCATCTGCCTTTACGCAAGCTTTTACAACTTGCTTTGATAATTATTTTTCTCAAGATTTGTCATCTTTTCATCGCCTAAATGAGCTACTTTTGTTTACAGCTTTAGTCGAAAGTAATCTTGGCTTCTTAAGGGATGACCTCATCAAAAAAAGAGAAGAAGAAATCAAATTAATAAATGATGCGTGTAGTGTGCGTCTGAATTGAGTTAATCCACTTTTTTAAAGTCTATGAGGCTGGTTTGTGTTGTTACAGTCATTTTTGTTTCTGGTTGCAGTGGGGATGTATGGGTAATGATTAAAGTAACTTGGTCTTTTATATCTTCTTCACGTGCTGCTACAAAAATAAGGATTTTTGAAGGTTTGCCTTCTGAGGGAGCTACAGAAATATTAACATCGATTTCTAGTCCCGTTCGAAAATTCTTTGCTTTATCACAGAAGCCAGGGAATACTCGCGATTCTGCAACCGCGTCAGGATTAACATATGGTGATTGTATTTGCTAAGTTTTTTGCCTAGGTTTGTATATGATGCCATATCCAAGAATAAAGCGAGAACTATCTTTTAGCTTTATATTTAAAATATGGACGACAGTTTGTGCATTATTTTCTACCTTTAAGAAAAGAAGCGTCCACTTGTCCTTTGTTGGAAGATGCGGTCCAGTTGCATATATGGAAAGTGGCGGTCCTAAATCCTGTACTCTTTTGTTATCTAACAAAATTTTAATATGTTCTTCTGACCATTTTGCAATATCTTTTGTTGATTTTGCTTGCTCTTCAAGAGCTGCAGTTTGTTTTTCGCTTTCTGCAAATTTCTTGATTACCCATTTCTTATCTTGTGCTCGTTTTTTTGCGGCTTCTTTACGGTCTTTGCATCTTAAAATAAGCGCTACTGAAAGTGATCCGATAAATGACAGGAAACCCGTAAGAAATATCTTTATCCATTCTTGCATCTTTCCCCACCCCACTTTTTTAGAATCGTTGGGAGGTTACTTTTTCAAAAACATTTTTGCAAGACAGGCAATCACAACACGCTCTGTCATAGCGCACGTATAAATACGCAACAGCCTTAAGGGGGGATTATGATCACTAATGCACAAACCATTCTCTGTCTTGATCTAGGCACTAAGACTGGCTGGGTGCTTCGTGATGCAGATGGTTTTATCACAAGTGATACAGAACATTTTCAATCACGCCGTTTTGAAGGCGGTGGCATGCGTTACTTGCGCTTTAAGAAATGGCTTACTGAACTAAAGAGATCTGTTGATGAAATTGACGCGGTGTATTTTGAAGAGGTGCGCCGGCATGAGGGTACAGATGCTTCTCATATTTATGGGGGCTTTCTAGCAACCTTAACAGCGTGGTGTGAACATCATCAGATACCATATGAAGGCATTCCTGTTGGCACAATTAAGAAGGCGACGACAGGAAAAGGCAACGCCTCAAAAGAAGAAATGATTAAGGCGGTATGTGCAAAAGGACATGTACCTAAAGACGACAACGAAGCAGATGCTTTAGCAATTTTATATTTGATGAAAGAAGGGGATATACATGTCCAGTAAAATACCATGGACGAGACTGTTTGCCGATAAATGGGCGGTGGTCGTCGATTATTTACCTCCTGTAGAAGGTAATATCTATATGAGATTGCGGTTTCGCATGCTTCGTACTGGTGAACCTCTTTTTTGTAACATTAAAGTTTTGTCTCATTACATTGGTTATTCAGTAAAGAAATTTGAGACAGCTTTGAATGTTTTGCTAGAAGAAGGATATATTATTCGTTTAGCAGATGGTCGTTTATGGAATCTCGATGTTGAAGAAGAATTAAAAAATTGCAATGAGAATTTAAATAAACTTTCAGAAAAAGCTATAAAAGCTGCGAATACTAAGAGAAAAAAACATAAAGATGACTCATCAAAAGACCATGATGATGTCATCACGAGGTCATGATGACATCATGATGAAACACATTAACATAGACAATAACATATATAATAAAAAAACTAAAACTATCGTTTTAGCAAAAAAAGAAATTGGTTCTGAAAGTTTAGAAACAAACGAACAGGTTGAC
>NZ_JBHIOR010000011.1:0-76491 GCF_042195605.1 Bartonella sp. AP88HLJMH
TTATCTCCTTGAATATGCTGGAGATACAATGCCTTTTTGCTAATTATGTTCCAAAAGTGAATAGATATGCGCCAAAAAGGAATAGGAAAAATCTAAAGCTAAGATCGAGATCATCATGGTGGGGCATTTTCTTTTGAAACTTTTGTTTAAAGCGCGTTCATAGAGAGTTTTTGTTGATCATAAAAAAGGGGGGTGAAAACGACAAGGCATGCCTATAGGGCTTTATGAGGTCATTATATGGATGCTTTTTTGTTTATATTCTTTCATAAATTTGAATTTTTATCTCATGACAACGTCTTGGTCGATAAACATATGATAAGCGTTACGAATGGGAATATATTTATGTTTCATAAATAAAAGCACATTTTGTATAGAGAGCTCTTTCTTTGTGTTTTAGCTATTGTATTCTTTTGACAAATGCTTTTCTTTTTGATTGTATCAAAAAGTTTAAAGAGAGACCTTGTTAGGATATAAAATGTTTCGTTCAACTTTTTTTAAAAATCGTGAAATCTATGGACCTCTTTGTATTGGATTTGATCCGAGCCATAAAGTTTTGCAATCGTGGAAACTAAGCTTTGATTATAAAGGTCTAAAAGATTTTTGTGATATTCTCTTAACAGCAGTTGTTGGTAAAGTAGGTATTATAAAGCCGCAAGTCGCATTTTTTGAATTATATGGTGTGGAAGGTCTTCAAGCTCTCAAAGAACTGATTGAAAATGCACACGAACAAGGCATATTGGTTCTGGCGGATGCAAAAAGGGGGGATATTGGCTCTACTGCTGAAGCCTATGGTAAGGCTTGGCTTGGTCCAAGTAGTGCGTTCAAGGTGGATGCCATGACAGTTAATCCTTTTTTGGGTTTTGATGCTCTTATTCCTCTGATAAAGGTTGCAGAAGAAACAGGAGCAGGGGTTTTTGTGGTTGTTCAGTCTTCTAATCCAGAGGGGAAACAAATACGAAATGCGCTTATTGGTGACCAGACACTCTCTCTTCATCTTGCACAGTGTATTTGTGATTATAATAGTCAGTCTTCGGTTCTCCATCATAATATTGGCCCCATAGGTGCGGTTATAGGAGCGACATTAGGATCTGAATCAAAAGACACAATCGAGCAGTTAAAAAATAGTCTGTTTCTCGTTCCGGGTATTGGCGCTCAAGGTGGAACAATGACACAACTAGCAAATCAATTTCCACAAAGACTTTTGCAGAATGTTATTCCCTCTGTATCACGCTCTATTACAGATGCTGGACGAAATATTGTTGATTTAAAAAATGTTATCAATCATTTTGCAGAACAAGCGCAAAGCACACTGATGTCTTGAGGATTTTTGCATCTGTAATAAATCTGAAGAATTTTGAGAGGGAGGGCTTTTGAGGGGAATGTTTCCGATTTATCCAGAATCAACAGTTGCTTTGTGGTTTCTTTCAACTAGCACAGATGTCTTTTCATTGAATGTTAAGCGGGCATTTCATGTTGAGCGGGAGGCTATGTTCCTATTGAAAGTACAAATATTTTCAGTAGATTGCCTTAAGGGTAAAGGTTTGCATCTTTTAAAAGCAAAAGCTTATGCATATTGTTACCAGTTTCCAGTTGATAAAGTTATTGCAGCGTTTGTTTCTATAAGATAGACACACGTTATCGGTGAATATATATTGTTGTTAGAGAAAAACATGTCATCAAAACAAGAAAAAACCAAAGCCCGTTTACCCCGTGGGTTTGTTGATCGTACAAGTGCACAGTTGTATGCAACTGAAACAATGATTGCGCAAATTCGTGAAGTTTATGAACTTTATGGTTTTGAAGCACTGGAAACACCAATTTTTGAATATACAGATGTGCTGGGTAAGTTTTTACCGGATTCAGATCGTCCAAATGCGGGCGTTTTTTCGCTACAAGATGATGATGAGCAATGGATGTCTTTGCGCTATGATCTTACCGCGCCTCTTGCTCGTTATTTTGCCGAGAATTTTGAAGTTTTGCCAAAGCCTTATCGCAGTTATCGTCTTGGCTTTGTTTTTCGCAATGAAAAACCAGGTCCAGGGCGGTTTCGGCAATTTATGCAGTTTGATGCGGATATTGTTGGAACACCAACGGTAGCGGCTGATGCCGAAATTTGCATGATGGCAGCCGATAGTTTGGAAAAATTAGGGTTTCAGCATCATGAATATGCCATTCGTCTGAATAACCGAAAAATTCTCGATTGCGTTTTAGAGAAAATTGGTTTGGGGGGAAATGAGCAGGCTGAAAAGCGCTTAACTGTCTTAAGAGCAATTGATAAACTGGATAAATTTGGTTCTGAAGGGGTGCGTTTGCTTTTGGGAAAAGGGCGTTTGGATGAAAGTGGTGACTTTACAAAAGGGGCGGAGCTTAAGGATAAAGAGGTTGAGTGTATTCTTACCTTAACTGCTGCTGGAGCTGAAACAGCAGAAGAAACGCTTGAGGCTCTTAAAGAAGTGGTTGGTGATCATGTTCAAGGGCGTGAGGGAATTCGTGAGCTTGAGGAAATGCAAGCAATTTTTGCCGCAAATGGCTTTCAGAATCGTATCAAGATTGATCCATCGGTGGTGCGTGGACTGGATTATTATACAGGTCCTGTTTTTGAGGCTACGTTGCTTTTTGATGTTTTCAATGATGATGGGCAGAAAGTTGTTTTTGGCTCCGTTGGTGGTGGTGGGCGCTATGATGGATTGGTGGCACGCTTTCGTGGTGAAAACATTCCAGCAACAGGTTTTTCAATCGGGGTCTCGCGCTTGATCGCTGCTTTGCAAAATCTTGGAAAGTTGCCTATGAAGGAGACAACAGGGCCGGTTGTGGTGCTGATGATGGATAAAGAGCCAGAGGCGGTTGCTGGTTATCAAAAAATGGTGATGCAGTTGCGTGGTGCGGGAATTCGTGCTGAGCTCTATTTGGGGGCATCGGGGATAAAAGCGCAGATGAAATATGCAGATCGACGCCAAGCGCCTTGTGTGGTTATCCAAGGTTCACAAGAACGTGAGAGCGGAAAAATACAGATTAAAGATTTGATTGAAGGGGCGCGTTTGTCTCATGAAATTAAGGATAATCAAACATGGCGTGAAAGTCGACCAGCACAAGTGACGGTTGATGAAGATCAATTGGTCAAAACAGTACAGGATATTTTAGCCGCCCAAAAATGATAATGGTAAAAGTCTTTATCGAAGTGATTGTTCGAAATATTTTGGAAATTTGAAATTCAATTTTTAAAATTTGTGCTTTGCTCGTTTATACGTGTTGGTGCACGCGTTCAAAAGCGCGGTTTTGAAGTGTGTGCGGCATAAAAGAGAGATTTTTAAAGAGGTAAATAAGCGCTATTTGCTATAAAATGTGCCCTTCTGAGGATGCAATGATAATGCGTTAAAATGAGCAAAAAAATTTTAACGAAGAAAAAACTCTGAGAAAATTAAAGGGTTTCACGTAACGCTTCTGCAAAAGTTTATAAAAATATTGACAAGTTCATATTGGCTTCATCTTTGAATTCTCATCTATGAGTATCAAATCCTTTGATGTTCTCTTCTTGGACATTACAAAATCTAGCCTTATTGCAAAAGGAGGGAGAACTAGAGCGTTTTATCCTAAAAGACTTTTTAAGCTTCAAAAAACAATGGAATGACTTAAATCGAACAATTTTTTACAGGAGCATGTTTGGATGAACTGTAAGCTGCCATAATGGTAACTTACTGATAATATGCATTTTTCATAAAGTCAATTCTTTAACGGAGAAATGAAAATGGTCCAATATGATTTTACTCTGCTCTATGAACGAAATCCCTTTATTCTTGAAAGACCTGAGAATATTGGAAAATCATTTAAACTTCCTCCTTCAAATTTCGGATTTGAAGATCTTCCGCAAATTACCTTTTCAGGCGCCTCGTCGTGTCGGCGTATGATTTTTGGGCTATCATTTAGTGGTATGAAAGCATTTTTTGTGATGTTGTGGCAGGTAGGGAAAATGTTAGATGAGGGGGATGATGTGGATTTATGGTTTGATCAGATAACATTGGATCATGATATTCTTGAAGAATTTTTGACTTGCGATCTTTCAATTCAAGAACCAGAATATCTTAATTTTGAAAGTTTTAAAGAAGGTATCAAAGAATTAGAAAAGAATAAAATTGTAGCGAAGGGGACAAAAAAAGATTGTTATTTCATCAATCCAGATATTTTTGGTCTTCCTGAATGTGATGAAGATTTTGAGTTCGATGAAGAGGAAGAGATAGAAGCACACTTTACGGTAGAATACCCGAATAAACAACTCCTTTAATCGTTTTTCTCTTAGAGAAAAATAAAGGCTTAGAATAAATGGCTATGAGAACAGCAATGAGTCTGTTTATGGTATGTGAATTGGAATGTTTGCGGGATCTGTTTTGATTTAATATTCTCCATGAATGGTTCTTTATGCAGAGCGGTTTTTATGCCATATTTTCTTCTTTTTATGAGACATAAGTTAATTTGAACTGTGCACCTCTTCAAACAAATGTTTGATCTGTATTTTCTTTCTTGGTACTTTTGTGAACTTTGCAGTAATGATGTTCATAGCTCTTGTATTTTGGCACGTTTACGAGAGGTATTTTTACTCTTTTTAATCGTTTATTCATATGCCAATCCCGCTTGCTAATGAGCAAGAAAATAGTTTTAAGGGATTCAATATAAGAAGGGATAAAATAAAACAATCTTATGATATTCGGCTCCTCTCATTCAATATGCAAAATTATAAATTATCTTTATAAATCAAAGTATTGTTTAATACAAAGTTTTTCTCAGTATGAGAAATTTAGCATTGATCTTGCATATTTCATCAATACGTTAGTCCTTGATGTTTCTGAGAGAGTTTTGCATGAATTTGCGCATTTGGCAATTGCATCCCCATTTTTTGATAGCGTGCAACAGCTTTTAACTCTTTGATTTTTTAGCCCCACAACGGGTCCAGATTTTTCATCAGCAATTTTTCAAACTTTTTCAAAGCAGTTAAAACATAAAATATTTATTGAAAAAATTATTGCTGTAATCTTTTCTCACAGAAGGCGTACAATCAACTTATCGTGTCTGTTTTCACGAATAGATGTTGTAAAAAGTCAACGACACAAATCTTCCTCCTCAGAAAATTTGTGTCGTAAAATTTTGTTTAAATAGACGATTGGGGGAATTAGCTTTTCAAGGCTTTTAAAACATGTTGTGGTGAAGAAACTTCATAAGGATCTGTTGCACAATTATCTGAAAAACCTGCTTCTTCGAACCATTGTTCAACCACACCATCATTAATAACAGCTGCATAGCGCCATGATCGCATGCCGAACCCAACATTGTCTTTTGCAACCAGCATACCCATTTTGCGTGTGAATTCACCAGAGCCATCGGGAATTAACTTCACGTTTTTGATATTTTGTGCTTTTCCCCAAGCATTCATGACAAAAGCATCATTGACGGAAAGGCAATAAATTTCATCAATACCCGCTTGTTTAAATTCATCATAGAGCTTTTCAAAATCAGGCAGCTGAAAGGTTGAGCAAGTAGGGGTAAAAGCTCCAGGAAGAGAAAAAAGAATAACACGCTTTCCTTTAAAGTAAGCATCGCTGTTAACTTCTTGCCACCGATAAGGATTGTCTCCATCCACTGATTCATCGCGTACGCGTGTGTGGAATGTTACATTGGGAACTGTTTTTTTCATCATCATGATGCTCCTGTATTCTTTTACGAAAATTTTGTTTTAAAACAGCCTTCGTATTTAAAAACATATGGCAAAAAGCGTTTTAAATAAAAGGGCTTCTTTAAAAATTCTTACTTCTAACGAGTGTGCAAATATTTCACACTTCCGTCAAGTAGAATTAATGGTCGACTTTGGATACTCTTCACCTTAAAATTATAGGAAAGAATATAAAGGTATTGATATGACCATAAAGACAGTTTTAACCACGGCTTTTGAGGGGCAAAAACCGGGAACGTCTGGTTTGCGCAAAAAAGTGTCTGTTTTTCAACAACCCCATTATGTAGAAAACTTTATACAATCTCTTTTTGATAATATTGGACCTCTTGAAGGAAAAATGTTGATTCTGGGGGGGGATGGGCGCACTTTTAATCGTACTATCCTTCAGATTGTGTTGAAGATGGCAGCGGCGCATGGTGTCTCTTGTGTTAAAATGGGAAGGGGCGGTATTCTTTCTACACCTGCTGTTTCGCATCTTATTCGTAAAACTCATGCCCATGGTGGACTTATTCTTTCTGCAAGCCATAATCCTGGTGGTCCAGAAGGAGATTGTGGTATTAAATATAATATTTCCAATGGGGGACCCGCTCCTAATTCTTTATGTGATGCTATTTTTGCAACATCGCAACGTCTTTCTTTTTATAAAATTCTTGAAGCACCAGATATTGATTTAGATAGGCAAGGTACGATCTTTATGGGAGCCATGCGGATTGATATTATTGATCCTGTCGCTGATTATGTTGCTTTGATGCAGGAGCTTTTTGATTTTGACTGTATTGCCAAGGCTGTTGCTCGAGGTCTTACTTTACGGTTTGATGCCATGCATGCGGTAACAGGGCCTTATGCCCATGAAATTTTTGAAAAATGCTTAGGATTTTCTGAAGGGACGGTGGTTAATGGTATTCCTTTGCCAGATTTTGGAGGCGGTCATCCAGATCCCAATTTGGTTTATGCTAAGGATCTTTATGATTTATTGATGTCAGAGCAAGGACCAGATCTTGGCGCCGCCTCTGATGGTGATGGAGACCGTAACCTCATTATTGGTCGTCAACAATTTGTCTCGCCTTCGGATTCTTTGGCTATTATGGCTGAACATGCACACCTTATTAAAGGATATCGAAAAGGTGTTGTGGGGATAGCGCGTTCTATGCCAACGGGGCGTGCTGCTGATCTGGTTGCGGAAAAACACGGATTAAATTTTTTTGAAACGCCAACGGGATGGAAGTTTTTTGGAACCCTTTTGGATGCGGGGAAAGTAACCTTTTGTGGTGAAGAAAGCTTTGGAACGGGCTCTCATCACATCCGCGAAAAAGATGGTTTATGGGCTGTCCTATTTTGGTTAAATCTTTTAGCGGTAACAGAAAAAACTGTCGCACAGATTGTTCAACAGCATTGGTTCACCTATGGGCGTTTTTACACGTTACGGCATGATTATGAAGAAGTCGAAGCCGATAAAGCTTTGGAAATTATAGAGTATTTGCGTGCGCACTTACCACATGCAGGAACTGAAATTGCTGGATTTTTCGTCAAAAAAGCAGATGATTTTACATATCATGATCCCGTTGATCAGAGCGTTAGCACGCGGCAAGGTATACGTATTTTTTTCGAGAATGGAGCACGGTTGGTGGTTCGTTTGTCGGGAACAGGGACGCTAGGTGCTACTTTACGACTTTATTTTGAACAGTATGAAAGTGATCCGCGCAAACACAATTTTAATCCGCAAGACGTTCTTAAACCTTTGCAACAGGTGGCACTAAAACTGTTAAACATACAACAAGCATTGGGGCGAGATCGTCCTGATATTATCACCTAAGATCATTGGAATGTTTTTTTGTAAAGGTATGATGATTGATCACATGGATGTGATTTTAGGGGTGTGATTTTATGTGCATAAGGGAGATCTTCCATTTTCAAGCTCTCTTTGTTTTTTCCTCCCTTACATATCAATCGGATTCCTCAAACTGCCGGATTCTTAAAACTAAATGCTGTAGTAAATTATAATCGAGCATAATCGGATCATTTATGTCCAATGGGTTTGCTCAATGGCTTGATAGCAATTTTTGTTTAATAGGGGAATGTTTCTCATACAAAACAAAATACGATCATTGTTGCACATTTCATATGTTTGTTTTAAAGAATCTTCTCTCTCAAGACACTAAAAACGCATCTTATGCGTGTTGCTTTGAAAGGGATAACCGGCCATCCATCCATTGAGCAGCACCATTTTTACGCTTATGAGAGAGTAAGACGGCACCATTATTCACTTTGCCCGCTTTCAATGTTGGTTCTTATATTTGAGAGTATTTAGTATTTTGGATAATCGTTTTACACGGCTTTTCCTACTTGTAACATGCAAAAGGCTTTGGTTGTTTCAATGTAAAAGGGGTTGAGAGAATCTCAGCTTATTTATCGGCTCTCATTCAATATACAAAACCATTAACTATGATTATAAATCAGTCTATTATCTAATATTATGACTGTTATCTTTACTTAAATAAAAGGTTAAGTTGGGGACATCATTTTCTTGTTTCTCAATGCTGCAATAGTTTTTAGCTCTCTGAGAACGTTTTATTCAGAGATGTTCCTTTTCTAATTGTTTTGTTATCCATTCGTTAATTGCATTGGTGATGTATAAGAAAATGATTTTGATTAATTTATTAGAGAGAATGCAGTGAGTAAATTTTATGATATGCGAGGGGGTTATTTGAGTTGTATAATGATCAATCATTTTTATAAACTTGTGTATAGTATGTGATGATAGCATTCATGAACACAGTTGGCAGATGAGGATTGAAACAAAGGGAAACATTTTTCTAAAATAATGGACAATAAGCACTTCTTGCTTTATGACCAGTCATAATGAATGATTTTTCTTTTAAAAGGGGAATTTATGACCCAATATCCCAAATGTCCTCGTTGTGATTGTCTTTATACTTATGAAGATGGTGAAAATTTTGTGTGTCCTGAATGCGCACATGAATGGCCACAAAAAAACGATGATACGGTTCTTGCCAATACTGTTTATGATGCCAATGGTCAGATTTTAACAAACGGAGATACCGTTATGGTGATAAAAGATCTGAAAGTAAAAGGCGCTTCATCTGTTTTAAAAGGGGGGACGAAGGTAAAGAATATTCGCTTGGTGGATGGGGATCATGATATCGATTGCAAAATTCCTGGGATCGGTCAGATGAGTTTAAAGTCGGAGTTTGTGAAAAAAGTTTAGGCATTTATCTTCTTGCAATTGTTTTTGCATTTCGTTGGTTTTCTATTTTTACATTCTTCTCTAATTGGGCATATTTTTCTCCAATGGGCTTCTTTTCTTGTTTCATAGATTACACCAATCAGATAGGAGCAATATGTTTTCCTTTATTGCAAAGCCATGTATCGCAGAGAAATAGCGACTCTTTCTTTTCTTTTAATATGCGGTTATGAGGGGACTGGATGTTGACTCATAAGCAACAATAAAAGTGTGCGTTTTATGAGAAAAACAACGCCGTAAAGTAGACAAACTTATTCCTGCTGAATTGAAAAAATATTCTCATTTTTTTATCAGATAATTTCTCAAACAACCATAATAGATCTGGCTTCAATGTATTTATTTTTTATGGGTAGTTACACCTTTTGCGTCATATTTATGGAAATGAGATTGAAAATGATAGAGGAAATTCTTGATTTTAAGAATGGAAAAAGGACGCTATGATCTTGATAAGGTCTTATTGCCATGCATTTTCCAGCTCTTAGTACTGCAACAGTCTCTTATAAAAGTGTACATAAGAGCTATTAAAAATAGTTTTTGTTATTATCCAGTTTGTGCTGTGTAAGCGGACGATTTTGATTGATGCAATAAAAACATAATTGAAATAAGAAGAATGTCAGAATTCTCATTGCAAGTTGCAAAATGTGATCTTTGTCGAGTGTCTGAAACAACATATTGATTTATAATAATAAATTAGCGTTATTCATATTGAATTAGAACCCCGAATAACGTGGGATTCTCTCATTTCAAATCTGTTCCATGTTGAATCAATTAAAATCACTTGCTTGCACACCACACGCGGGGCTGGCGTGTGGGTAAAAATGAGGAAAGAAAGGATTAAAAATGACTCTTATGAATCGTCTTAGTGAAAGAGCTGTCGCATCATTAGGGGCTGGCAGATATGATGATGGTACCGGCTTGCTACAAGAAGTATTTTGCGTGATTTGTCGTTGGAAGCACTGAGAAAGATAGAGCAAATGAGCACTCTATCGTACAATGTTTTCTTTTTTGGGTTTTCTTTTTTTGTAACGAGGTCGTGTTTTCCTCGTTAAAATTGCATGACAAGATTATGAGATAAAATAAATTTAAAGTGCACACCCATGCATTGTACTTCTGTGTACGTATAAATTGGTTTATTGAAACAACTTATGCTCTTAAAAGGGCAGAAAGCTTTTTAAGGCATATGTGGAGGTGAAAGGTGAGTGAAGGTATCATTATTGGACAGATTTTTTTAACAGTACTCTATTTTTATGGCTGCATGGCTTACTTCGAGAATTTCAGGAATAAAATGACGTAAGATCTTTACATTCCATGTTTGAGCGCTGTTGAAGAGGGGCAATCGGTGTGGTTATTTTACCTATTGAGGTCAATATTTATTGTGGCATGGCTTCAACGCCTAAAACTTCAGGGATAAAATGGCGTAAAAGATTTTCAATACCATGTTTGAGGGTTGCCGTTGAAGAGGGACATCCAGCGCAGGAGCCGCGCATATTGAGATAAACAATACCATTTTCAAATCCACGAAAAGTAATATCTCCACCATCATTGGCAACCGCTGGGCGGATACGCGTTTCAAGCAGCTCTTTAATGGTTAAGACAATATCAGCATCTTTTTCGTCATAAAATTCTTCGTTAAGGGCATGGGTTTGTGCTTGTGTTGTAGCGTTGGTAGTGATCACTGGCTCATTGGATAGAAAATGTTCCATGATTGTGCCTAAAATGACGGGCTTGAGATGTTGCCATTCCCCTTCTTTTTTGCTTACGGTGATAAAATCATAGCCTAAAAAGACACCATTGATATTGGGAATATTAAACAGTTTAGCCGCCAAAGGTGAGTTTTTAGCTGCTTCTTCAGGGTCACGAAATTCTAATACGCCCTCAGAAAGAACCACGCGTCCTGGCAAGAATTTAAGAGTTGCAGGATTTGGGGTGGTTTCAGTTTGTATAAACATAGATTCTCCTTTTATAATGAAGGCTTGGGAAGATCTTACATTGTAGAATATTATATTTTTTAGGCAATAGATCTAATATCTTCATCGGCAAGATTGCTAGGAATAACAATGACAGGGATTGAAAAAGCTGTTCCTTTATTCCCGATTAATTGAACAAGGGGTCCTGGTCCTTCTGTATGTCCACTGGCTGCTAAAACAATCAGTGCAATCCTTTTATCTTCGTCGATCAGTTTAGAAATCTCATCAATTTTTTTTCCTTCACGCACTACTATTTCTGTTTCAAGCGCATGGGTGGTGCGGACTTCACTGGCAATGTCTCCTAATATTTTATGAGCACTTTGCTTTGATTCTGTACGCATAACGTTGTTTACACCCAGAAAATGTTGAAATTCTACACTATCAACGACACAAAGTAATACCAATGTTCTACTGGTATTTTGGGCATGCTGTGCGGCAAACGCAACGGCACGCCGACACTCTGGTGTTTCATCGATAATAACTAAGTTTTTTTTCTTTGGTTCTTTTTTCGGATTTTGGGGTTTGGAAATCATGCACTTTCTCTATTTTGTACAAACGATTTTTTTGCTCTCTACAGTTTTTAGTTTTATTATTTTTATGTATCGTGCAAAAATCCAATAATTTCACGAATTTTTTTCATATTTTCTTCTGCGAGCATACTAGCACGTTTAGCGCCATCATGCAAAACAGAGTCGATATAATCATTTTCTTGATGAAGGCGACGTAATTCTTCTGTTATAGGGGCAAGCTTATGGACAACAAGGTCGGCTAGAGCTGTTTTAAAATGCGAAAATTGTTGACCAGAAAATTCTAAAAGAATCTTTTCTTTGCTAACTTTGGCAAAGGCGGCATAAATACCAAGCAGGTTATCTACTTCTGGTCGTTCTTTTAAAGCGGCAAGGGTATCGGGAAGTGGAGCCGAATCCGTTTTGGCTTTGCGTATTTTTTTTGCGATAAGATCAGCGTCATCGGTCAAATTAATGCGTGAAAAATCTGAAGGATCTGATTTTGACATTTTTTTCGTCCCATCGCGCAAAGACATAACGCGTGTGGCTGTTGTTCCAATCAGTGCTTCTGGAAGAGGAAAAAAGCCTTGTCTTTTTTCTTCATCTGTTTGCATAGAGATGCCAAAATTTAATTCGGCAATACGCTGTGCATAGTCGTTGTTAAATTTTTGTGCAATATCGCGTGTGAGTTCAACATGCTGTTTTTGATCTTCGCCTACTGGAACATGCGTTGCACGATAGACTAAAATATCAGCAGCCATCAAAGTGGGATAGGCAAAAAGCCCGATGGATGCTTTTTCGCGATCTTTTCCCGCTTTATCTTTAAATTGTGTCATGCGTTGAAGCCAGCCGATACGGGCAACACAATTAAAAATCCAGGCGAGTTCAGCATGTTGAAAAACACGTGATTGGTTAAAAATAATGTGTTTTTGAGGATCAATACCGGCGGCTAAAAAAGCTGCTGTCACTGTTCTGGTGGATTCGCGTAAAGTAAGGGGATCTGGGTTGACTGTGAGCGCATGCATATCCACAACACAATAGAGGCAGTGATGAGAGTTTTGCAGTTCAACCCAACGCTGAATGGCTCCAAGATAATTGCCAAGATGTAAATGACCACTCGGTTGTACGCCGGAAAAGACAAGTGGTGTGAAGGTATCCATAGGAGTGCTCTTTCTTCAATTAAGGTTATTCATTTTATTGTTTTTGACAAAGTATAGATATTATGAGCGTTTTTTCAAATTTTTAAGCGTGTGAAAAAAGGAACGGGTGTTGAATAAAAAATAGGCACTAAAATAGATCAAAAATATGCCAATCATGATCCCAGCTAAGGTGATCGCGCGCAAGAAAAATGATGCTTGTGAGGATAAAGGAAAAGACAAAAAACCAAACACATTCAATCCGTAATAGAGGGCTAGTGCACTCAAAAGAGTTGCCATCATGAGACATAATATTCGCTTTATCAGTTGGAAGTCGTATTTCCAATAACCGCGTTTGATAAGGACACTCCACAGCAAAAGGGTGTTGGCCCATCCAGAGGTAATTTCAGCAATAACAATGCCTCGTGCAGATAGAATAGGAAATAATGTTAAGGCGAGACTGATATTGATGAAAACGCAAATACCTGTAAAAATCATCGGTGTTTTGGTATCTTCATGGGCAAAAAAATTAGGAATAAAGACCTTAATAAGAACAAAAGCTGGAAGTCCTAATCCATAAAGTTCTAGTAATTGTGCAACATGGTGTGTTGATTGACTGGTAAATTGTCCTCGTTCAAAGAGCAAACTGACAATGGGAGTGGAGAGCAGCAAAAAAGCAATGGATGCTGGAAGTGTTAACAACAATGTTAATTCAATAGAGCGATTTTGTAAATGGTGGGTTTCTTTATGCTTTTTGCTCCGCAAAGCGCGTGTTAACTCTGGTAAAAGAACGGTTGCAACGGCAATGGCAATTACGCCTAAAGGCAATTGATAAAGACGATCAGCATACATCAAAGAAGAGACAGCTCCCGATTGACTAGAAGCAATGTTGGTATTAATAAGCAAATTAATTTGCGTGATGCCACCTGTGATGGCTGCGGGGAATGCTAAAGTTAATAGCTTACGAACATTAGGACTTAAATGGGGCTGGCGGAAGGAAATTTTCATTCCACTTTGACGCAAAGCAAGGGCAATTAAGGTGAGTTGAAGAAGCCCTGCTGCCAATACACCCCAAGAGAGATTTAAGCCGATATGCCAAGCGTCAAGTTTATAGATCCAAGCATAGGCAAGCACACCAATCAGAATAATGTTTAAAAAGAGTGGGGCAATGGCGGCAATAAAATAGCGTCGCAGCGCATTAAGCATACCCCCCATCATGGCAGCAAGCGACATGCAGGTTAAATAGGGAAACATGATTGCAGTAAAGTGAATTGTAGCGTTAAATTTTGTTGCATCTTCGGTAAAACCTGGGGCAATAATGGTTCGTACCAAAAAAGGCATACTCAGTTCCATCGCAATCGTTAACAGTAAGAGCAGCGAAAAGAGAACACCAAAGACTTCTTCTGCAAATTTGCATGCCGTTTCGTGACCTTCTTCAGTGATTTTTTTTGCAAAAAGAGGAATGAAAGCAGCGTTAAAGGCACCTTCAGCAAAAAAACGACGAAATGTGTTGGGAAAACGAAAAGCAGCGTTAAAGGCATCAGAAACAGGACCTGTCCCTAGGGCTGCTGCCATAAGCATTTCGCGTACGAAGCCAAAAATACGGCTCATGAGGGTTCCGGAAGCAACTGTTGCAATTTTTTTAATCAATGTCATAAAGATATATCAGCTTTGTTGTAAAAGAGAAGCGATGACAGGAGAAATAAAGCGTTTTAAATCGTAAAAATCTGATCTCTATCCTAATCAAGGATACTTTTTGAAAGCGTTTTACGACGGTGTTTATCTTTCTGTCAACAATGGTGCTTGAAGACTTTTTTATGCTCCTTGTTTACTGTTGCATTAAAATTTTTATTGTTGCCATAAAATAATTAAAATTTCTTTTTCAAACTGAAATATGCGAGTGATATCATAACAGTTTGAAGGGATATATAATGATAATTTCTCTCTATGGGTGATGTCGTGAATAGTGCAACCCAATACCGTTCTGTTTTATGTGAGGGGTGTGACCCTATTAAAGAACGCAAATAAAATAAAAGCGTGGAGCAATACGCAATTTCCATTATTTATTCATTATTAAAAAAAACAGCGCTTTAGATGTTTTAAAAAGTCGTAAGGCTGAGCTAAAAGGTGATGGTAAAGCTGGTGATTGGTTTTTACTTTTACGACTTTATGTTCTCCCAAAATTTGTCTGCCCTCCCGTTTTAGAGATTACATAAACAAGAGGATAGGAAGATATGATCTTTCAACAGCATTTTTCTTGTTCAGGTTTCTTTTCACAGTTGATGAGGATAAAATCTGAGAAAATAAGATAAAGTTGCTCTCTCATGGTTTCCATTCTCGTTGAGGTGCGATTGATTTGCCGATGAAGGCAAGGGGATAAAGGCTATCATTTTTACCAGAGGGGGAGAAAAAGTTAAAGTTTATGAACCTTTTAGATATTCATTGTCATTGCTTTTGCGTGCGCCGTTTTGTGAGGTTGAATATTTTCTTGTCTTTTGGGACTCTGATTGACGTTTTGTGTCATTTTTTGCACTTTAATTGCTTCTTTATCAAGGGTGTTGGAACATTTTTTTTCATTGTTTTTCTTTATAGATTGATGCTGGATAGATTGATACTGGTTTGGTGCGAAGCGCTCATCGAATTTATGGTTATAAAAATACATGGGTTGTATATGCGGTTCTATCTCTTTTATCTGCTTGACTATTTCCATAATCTCTTTTGCTTTGATGGTTGATGTGCCAAGACTCTTCGCAAGTCTTTCAGGATTATTTTCTTTTATAACTTCATGCTCGTTTGAAGATAAGCGCTCATTGATTTTTTTGATATAAGTCCTTATCTCCCCCCTTAATTCAGGAGAGTTTGATAACATTTCTTGCTGTTGTGCTTTTGACAAGGAAAGGAGATTTTTCATCCAAGCCTTAGGCATTTCTACCGACTGTTCACACCGCCTTTGTTTTACATGATGGGTATGGAGAATGTCTCTTTCTGTTTGTTTAGAAATATTGATATAACGATCAATGGCTCTACAGAGGGGCAAAATATTTTCTTCAGCATGGGCGCGCGCGTTGTTTTTTATGCCAAATACATTGCTACCAGAAAGCTTAGAAATCGATTGGGGAGAGGTGGTAATTTGATAGGTGAGTTGTTCTCCTTCAGTATGATTTTCATGGATCATCTCAATTTTTTCCCGCAAAATATGACGATTGCCATAAATGATTTGGCACAAAGTTTCTATTTCTTTTCTTCTTGCTTGAATGGATGCGTTGTTTTTTATCCTTGTGGCAATTTCATTGTTGGTAAGGGGGGCTATTGTTTGTGCGGGGATAAGCACTTCTTGCTGGTTTTGAATTTTTGGTGCTGTAAAGGAGAGGGCGTCACCGATTTTTAATGTCTGTATTTGCTCTGGGGTGAGATCTTTTTTATTTCCCAAGATGAAAATTCCGTTAGCATCAAGCATAAAGCCATTGGGTCCACTGCCTCTGTAAAAGCCTTTATAGGTATGACCTTCTTTTGCTGTTATAATAAGATGATGATGAATACTCTCAAGCCCGATATGTTTCATACTGTCCATGAATTCTTTTAAAATAAGTATTTTTTCTGGATTTGAGATATCTTCAAGCAGATGTTTCATTTCTTCTTTATCGTTATGTTTTAGCGATGCAATGCTGGCAAGATTCATACGTTTTTCTGTTACAAGAGAAAAGTCGAGTGTGTGGCCAGCAACTTGCCCAAGTTTTTCAAAAAACATTCGTTGCGTGCGTCCATTGCCTTCTCTGAAAGGATGTGTATAGTTGAGCTGTATCAACATTTCAGTGACATGTTCAACAAATGTTTCGCGGGTTAAGCCTTTTAAACTATTCGTTTCAGCAAGTATTTTATCTAAATTTTCTAGTCTCTCTTGTATCTGTTTTGCTGAGGCAAAAGAAATACCAGCTTTTTTCATCATTGGCATATAAGCAACGGTACCATCTTCAAATGTAAATGGTTTTTCGCGTGTTTGTCCGGCCCATTCAAAAGTATTTTTAAATAGGGTGTGATGAATATATTGGAGATATGTGGAAGTTAGTTTTTGCGGTGGCGCTTCTTGGCGTAGATGAATGATTGCTTTTGTTGTATCATGGGCACATTGCACTTTTAATTTTTTATAGTCTTTTATACCATATTTATTTTTTAAGGTGATACTATTAGGGCAAAAGAAATTACGGTACATTGTCTTATTTTCTTCGGTTTCAGGCGGTGATGATAATTTCTCCTGTAAGGTGAGAGGGACGGTGTTCGTTTTTCTTGTACCAGTATCCCAGTATGCCATAGCTTTTTTGGGGGGCTGTTTTTCTATTTCTTGATGATCAGAGCGTGTTTCCTTTGTCATTTTGACAGATATTGGATCATTTGTCGCTGTATTACTGCTCTGTAAAATGTTTTTTTGAAAATCTTTTTGCATTTGCCTCATAGCGGAAGCAGATTGAGCAATTGGTTGTGCCATTTGTTCTTTTTCTTGTTCTTGCAAACTTTTGGGCATAGCTTCAACGCTGTCATGTAAAGTATGAGGGGCAATCCATGGTGAAAAATAGGATTTTCCCTTTTTCTTTGTTTGAATGGATGCGTTGTCTTTGCTCTTTTCAGTTATTTCATCGTTTTTAAGAGTGGCTCTTTTTTCTTCTTTTTCTTCTGGAAGCAATGTTTTTTGCTGGGTTTTTTCTGGGTTTTGAATTTTTGGTGCTGTAAAGGAGAGGGCGTCACCGATTTTTAATGTCTGTATTTGCTCTGGGGTGAGATCTTTTTTATTTCCCAAGATGAAAATCCCGTTGGCATCAAGCATGAAGCCATTGGGTCCACTGCCTCTATAGGTACCATGATAGGTTTCTCCTTCTTTTGCAACGACAGCGAGATAATAATTTTTTTCATCCAATCCAAGCTCTCTCATAGAGTTGGTGAATTCTCGTAAGAGGAGCAATTTTTCTGGATTTGAGATATCTTCAAGCAGATGCTTCATAGGCTCTGGGTTGCCATGTTCCATGGCAGCGGCGCGGACAAAGTCTTTACGTTTTTTGCTCACAAGAGAAAAGTCTAGCTCATGTCCTGCTGCTTGAGAGAGTTTTTCAACAAACAGTCTCTTTGTGCGCCTATTACCCTCTCTGAAAGGATGCAAGTGGTGCAAATCTATCATTATACTAGCTGCTTGTTCAACGAATTCTTCGCGCGTTAAGCCTTGTAAATTATTCTTTTCAGCAAGCGTTTTATCTAACTTTTCTAGTCCCTCCTGTATTTTTCTGCCAATCGCAAAAGGTTTTGTAAATTCTTTTCTTTTCAAAATGGGCATAGAAGCAACAGAGCCATCTTCAAATGTAAAAGGCTCTTGGCGTGTTTGTCCGGCCCATTCAAATGTACGGGAAAAGAGGCGTTGATGAAGGTATTTTAGATAAGAGGCATTAAACTGCTCTGGTAGAGGTTCTTGGTGCAGTTTTATCATTTCTTTTTTTACATCATTAGAACAGCATTCTTTTAATATTTCTTTATCTTTGATGCGGTATTTATTTTTAAGCACTTTGCTATTGGGGTAGAAAAAATTTTGCGCTTCTTCATTGATTTGCTTTGAAATGGCTGCATTAATTACAGAGTGTTGTTCTTGCAATTCTTCCTGTGTAAAGGAGGCACAATGTTCTGTGTTTTCTTTCATGCATATTTCCTTTCAAATGGTAACATTATTTTTTGAAATCTTCTTTGTTTACATTTTTTGCCTTATGTTATTTTCATAGCGTTTTCTTCAAAGAAGAATGCCTATTTGAATGATTGAAAAAATTGACCTTATTCGCATGGAACAAAGTTAAAGTTTATAATTTTGAAGTATTATCGTGAAATTTTATCAATGAATTCTGTAAAATAATGGGGTGTCTTATTCAAAGTTTTCTGTATTTCACACACCGTCTTTGGTGCAATCTTGGCAAGATAATTGCACCAAAGTTTTGGATAAAAAGCCAACAATTAGGAGATTTATCACGACAAAGCCATTGCTTTTGATGTTTCGGCTCTGCGCGGTCGAACATGCGGCTGGTCTTCTTGTCTAGAAGTTGCTGTAACCTCTTTATGCCGCTTTGCTGTTGAGCGTTCAGGCAGCTTTGGAGGCTGCGATAAGCTTTGCTGCTTTTGTAATTTTTTATCGAGATCGGTAGGCGGTTGATGACGTTTTTGTTGTTCTGCCTGATGGTTTTGCACAATGGTTTCTTTTAACTGTTTTACAGTTTCAGCATACTCCTTAATGACGGTACAAAGAGTAGGAAGATGTTCTTCAGCGGCTTTGCGTGCTCCATTTTTTATGCCAAGGACTTGCTTACCAGCAAGTGGAGCAACAGATGCAGAATCCTTTTCAATTTGAAATACAAGCTCTTCTCCCATCTCTGGAATTTTGTGCATATCTTCTATTCTATATTGCAAAATAAATGGATCCTTATAAACAATTTGGCACCAATATTGGATCTCTCTTTGACCATATTGAACCGATGGATCTTTTTGAACTCTGCGGGCAATTTCCTCATTTGAGAGAGGCTTTATTTTCTTTTCTGAATTGAGCGGATTTTGTAAATGTTGATTTGTTAGCTCTTCCTCTTGTGTTTGTCGCTGATGTTGTTGTTCCGTGTGAGAACCTTGTAAAATATTTTCACTTTTTGTATATTTTGAAGTATACACATAACCGTTAATGGCAGCACATAGGGTGGGAAGAGTTTCTTCAGCTTTTCTGCGCGCATGGTTTTTTATGCCAAGAACTTTTCTACCAGCAAGCTTAGAAATAGACTTAGGCCGTTCTGTAACATCCCATAAGAGCTGTTCTCCCATATCGGGGTTTTCTTTGATTGCTTCTATTCTTTCATTTAAAATAAGTCGGTCGCCATAAACCTTTTCGCTCAAAAATCGTATTTCTTCTTGATATGCTACGAGCAATAGCTCTCTTTCCATTGTATTAATAGATGGTTTTTGTTCGTGAGACGGTTTTGGTTGTTCAATTGCTGTGTGTGTAGAGGAAGTTTTTGGGACGACAGTATCGCTTTGTTTTCTGTTTTCCATACGGTGCGTTTTTCTTGAAGGCGGGACGGCATATGTTCCACTGTCTTGTGATGATGAACTGCTTTGCTGCCTGACTTTCATATGTGATGATGTTTTGGGTCTAACACTTGGTTCGTGTGTTTCAGGATTTTGAATTTTTGTGCCGTTTTGTGCTCTTTCTCTCATGCGTGGGGGAAGGGGCGGAGCCACTTTTGTCTGTAGAGAA
This sequence comes from Bartonella sp. AP88HLJMH, assembly GCF_042195605.1. Classification (NCBI taxonomy): domain Bacteria; kingdom Pseudomonadati; phylum Pseudomonadota; class Alphaproteobacteria; order Hyphomicrobiales; family Bartonellaceae; genus Bartonella; species Bartonella sp. AP88HLJMH. The sequence goes on from NZ_JBHIOR010000011.1 coordinate 19,855, forward strand.
GGGGATTCTTGAGCAGTTGGTTTGTTTTGTTCTCTATCTTTTGCACGCGGTGGTCTTTGTGGGGCCATTTTTATGCGCGTGGAGGGGCTTTCTTGGGTTTCATGCTTTTGGATTTTTGCGTCGGCTTGTGTTTTTTCTCTCATACGTGGGGGCGGGGGCGGAGCCATTTTTTTTTGCGGGGAAGGGGACTCTTGAACTGTTGGTCTATGTTGTTGCCTCTCTTTTGCACGCGGAGGTTTTTGTGGAGCTGCTTTTGTGTGCGTGGAGGAGCTTTCTTGGTTTTTTGAGTTGGAGATTGTTGTGCCGGTTTGTGTTTTTTCTCTCATGCGTGGAGGAAGGGGCGGAGCCACTTTTGTCTGTAGGGAGGGGGACTCTTGAACTGTTTGTTTATGTTGTTGTCTCTCTTTTACACGCGGAGGTTTTGGTGGAGCTGCTTTTTTTTGTGGGGGAGGCGTCTCTTGGTTTTTGGCGTTAGGAAGCATTGTGCTGGTTTGAGTGTTTGCTCTCATGCGGGGGGGGGGCGGTGGCGCAACCTTTGGGTGGGGGGATAAATTTTCTGGGCGTTTTTCTACAGTTGCTTTTGGCAAACTTTGAGAAACTTGGGAAGGAGGGGTTCTGGTGGGGGATTGTTCAGCCGGTTGTTGAAATTTTTCCATCATTTCGGTGATAAAAGGGGAGGGATTTCTTTTTTTCATGCATGTTCCTTTCAAACTCTTCCAATATTGTTTTTAAATACTATTTAAAAATGTACGTTGGTTTTTATTCTGTTTTATGCTTTTTCATTTGCTTTTATGAGAGAGGATATGAAACTGAATGGTTTTGCATGATTTGACTCTCTTGGCTCAGATCATAATCATTCTCTAAAGATTGTTTTCTCCAGTGTTTGGGTTAAGGGACGGAAAAATAAATTGTGTTTCAATTTTCTCTCTTTCTTGGCGCAAACACCTCTTTCCTGTGTTGCGCCAAGACGTTAGATTCAACGTGAAAACTTATGTCTGTTTAGCTGGCAAAAGCCATCGCTTTTGGGGCGGCAGTTTTGCGAGGACGAATATCTGTTTCTCTTTGTTGCGTAGAGGGTGTTGCTCCTTCATGCGTTACTATTGAAGGCTCAGGGCGTTGAGCAGACTGTGAGACGCTTTGTTGTTGATGCAAATTTTGCGTTCTGTCAGAAGATGCTTCATTGTGTTCTTGTTTTGCCTGCTGAGTTTTTGAAAGGCTCTCTCTTACTTGTGTTACAGCTGTTGCATAATTGTCAGCGGCGTCAATGAGGTGAGAAAGACCCGCTTCAGCATGTCTGCGTGCTTTATTTTTAAAGCCACAAAAGTTACGACCAGTGTATTTGTTAAAAGACTGAGGATTTCCGGCAAGTTGCTGTGCCAGCTGTTCTATTGTTTCAGGGTTTTGGAAAAGCATTTCCACCTGTGATTGCAAAATGTTTGTGTTGCCAAAAACAACTCCGCACCAATATTGGATTTGGGCATGGTGTCTTCTGACTTTTGAATGTTGGTGAATTTTGGTAGAAATTTCTGTCTCTGAAAGCGTTTCTTTTTCGCGTTGATCTGATTTTTGTAGAAGTTTAGTGACAGCTTCCTTCCCCATTAAGCGTTCATAGTTTTTGAGTTCTTGCTCTGGAGATTGTAAGAGGCTCTCTCTTGCCTGTTTTACGGCTTCTGTATAACAATCAACGGTGACACTGAGAGCGGAATAACTCTCTTCCGCTTGTCTACGCACTCGATTTTTAAAGCCCAACATGCTGGTGCCGGAAAGTTTAGCAAGACTTTCAGGATGGGCTGCCATGCGCCATGAGAGCTCCTCTCCTGCAGCGGGATTTCTTTGAATTTCCTGCATTTTTTCTTGCAAAATGTTTGGGTTACCATAGGCACTTGCGGATAAATGTTGGATTTCTTCTTGATAGGTTCGAACCAATGAATGGTGTGGAAGCAATAGAATGATCTCTTCCTCTGAGAGAACTCTTGTTGCCCTTTGTAATGCTGCTTGTGAAGGAATTGTTGCGTGTGTCGTTTCAGCTTCTTGCGGTCTTTTGGTAGAGCCGCCTCTTGTTAACGAAGCTGTTGGATTTGTTGATGCATATACAGTTTCTTCTCTTAAAAGAGATTGTCTTTCCTCATCTTCTTCCAGTATGGATGACAGTCTTTTGCTTTTTGAAGGCGTTTCTTTAAGAAGGGGGGCTGCTGCGCCTGAGACTTCTGCCGCTGCTTGTTCATAGAGCTTTATAAGTTCTTGTATTGAAGAGGATGGAAAAGGATGAGGGTGGTTTTTTTTCATGCATGTTTCCTTTCAAAAATTGTTTTAGAAAACCTCTTTGGTGCATTCTTGCCTTTTATGCTTGGATCGCTTTGAGATAAAAGAAATATCGAGCTGAATGAGCTTCCAAAGATCTGCGCTATTTGCAATCAGCTTAATGGACATTTGTGTCTTTTATACAGTTTTTTTGTGAAATATTATCAATAAGTTATCAATAGTCGGCATGAATTACAGGCGCCATTTTTAGGGCTATTTTTTGTAACATTCTAAAACAATTCTTGGCGCAATCGCGATGAAACGATTTGCGCCAAGAAACTCACTGAAAAAAAGATTACATGAAAAACAAAAACTATCTGTTTTTATGTTTATGCCCCCTTACATGGCATAAGCCATTCCTTTTTCTCCGTGTCTTTGTCGTTGAGGGCTGTGCTCTGGACTATTTTGTTCTTGTCCTCTTTCGTGATGATGATGGTGATGATGGCGTCTTTGTTCTGCTAGAGGGGTTTGCGATAGGTGTTCTTTTGCGTTTTCTACAGCTTTCGTATAACCATCAACGGCATCAACGAGCAATCTAAAACCATCTTCAGCTGCTCTTCGTGCTTGGCTTTTTATGCCAAGTGTTTGGTGGCCCGCAAGCTTATGTATAGACTCAGGATTTTCAGCAAGTTGATTTGAAAGGTCTTTTCCTTTACGGGGATCTGTAAGTATGTCTTGCAAGTGTTTCTGAAAAATATTGTCCTTTCCATAAACAGTTGCACCCCAATGTATGACCTCTTCTCCATATGCTTTAACATGTGGATCTTTTAAAAGTATGACAGTTATTTGCTCCGTTGTGAGGGAAGATGAAGGTCTTCCTCTTTGTTGTGGAGCAACCTTTGTATAGTCGGTTTCAGGACTTTCTCTTCCCCGATCAGGATGTCTCCCTCTTGAAAGAGGAGAAACGCTGCTCACTGATGCGTATGTAACTTCCTCTTCGCGTCTTGGGGGAGCAACCGTTGTATAGTCGGTTTTAGATTCTTGTTGCCTTTGATTATGGTGTCTTCCTCTTGAAGGAGAAACACTGCCAACGGTTGCGTATAGAACTTCTTCTTCTGGGGTTGGACCGCGCTGGTTTCCTCTGGTTGGTTTATTAACTTTTGCATAGAGGGCTTCTGGATTTACAGAAGGATGTGGATGATGTTTTTTCATACATATTTCCTTTCAATATTTTTAGAAAACCTCTTTGGTGCATTCCCCACTTTTAGTTTTGATAACTTTTATATAAGGAAGATATCCAACCGAATGACCTCCAAAGATTTTGCGCTATTCATATTGATATGTAATGAACATTTATGTCTTTTATACAGTTTTTTTATGAAATATTATCAATAAGTTATAATAAATTACAGAATCCATTTTTAGGACTATTTTTTGTAATATTTTAAAACAATTCTTGGCGCAATCGCGATGAAACGATTTGCACCAAGAAACTCACTGAAAAAAAATTACATGAAAAACAAAAACCTATCTGTTTTTATGTTTATGTCCACTTACATGGCAAAAGCCATTCCTTTTTCTCCATGTCTTTGTCGTTGTGGGCTGTGCTCTGGACTATTGTGTTCTCGTCCTCTTGCGTGATGATGATGATGGTGGTGTCTGTGTTCTGGGTCTCTTTCTGGACTTTCTTGTCTTTGACCTCTTTCTCTTTCATGCTCCCGTGTAAACTGTTTATGGAGCTTTTGTGCCGTATGTATATGCCTCTCAAGAGCTGAGCAAAGGGGAGAAAAACTCTCTTCAGCTTCTCTGCGGCTTGGAGATTTTACACCAAGTATTTTGCTCCCCGCAAGCTTGCCAGGACCTTCAGGATGTTCGGCAAGCTCCCATAAGATTTGCTCTGCACTTTGAGGGTTGTCAAGAATTTTAGCAAGGTGGTTATTCAAAGCATGTTCGTTACCATAAACAACTCTGCACCACTCTTGCGTTTCTCTTACACCATATTGAAAGTCTACGTTTTTTAAAAGCCTTGTTGTAACCACATCTTTTGGGGTTCTGGGAGGGGGTGTTGCTGCTCTGCCAACACCTTGGTAGATAGGATTTTCTAGTTGTTCAGACTCTTGCCCGCCTTCAGCCCCCATGCCAACCGTTGTATAGACAGATTCGAGTGGTCTTTGGGGAGAGGGCTCACCACGTTCATCAAAGTTAAGCTCTGCATAGAGATGTTCTGGTTCATGGGGATGTCGTCCACCCTGCGCACCTCCACCAACTGTGTCGTAGGGTGTTTGCCAACCTTGCGCCGCCAGATCCGTTATTGAATAGGGGTTTACGAGTCTGTCGGTGCGTCGCCCATCACTCGGTCTTCCACCAAGTCTGTCATAGGGATTTCCTAGTGGCTTTTGGGGAGCAAAGACCGTTTCTGCTGGTTGTTGAAGTGTATAGTGTTGTGGGTTGCGTTGTTCTTTGGGTGGTTTGTTAACCTTTGCGTAGAGGTCTCCTACATTAGAAGCTCCTAGATTTTGTTGTTCAAGTGGCTTTTGGGGAGCATAGATCGTTTTTGGTGGTTGTTGAAGTGTATATTGTTGTGGGTTGCGTTGTTCTTTGGGTGGTTTGTTAACCTTTGCGTAGAGGTCTCCTACATTAGAAGCTCCTAGATTTTGTTGTTCAAGTGGCTTTTGGGGAGCATAGATCGTTTTTGGTGGTTGTTGAAGTGTATATTGTTGTGGGTGACTTTTTTTCATGGCTGTTTCCTTTCAATATTTTTAGAAAACCTCTTTGGCGCATTCCCCACTTTTTTGATATTTTTTAGGACAAAAGAAGAATATCAAACTGAATGGTCTCCAAAGACTTCGCGCTATTCATATTGATATGTAATGGACATTTATGTCTTTTATACAGTTTTTTTATGAAATATTATCAATAAGTTATAGGAGATTACAGGATTCATTTTTAGGACTATCTTTTGTAACATTTTAAAACAATTGGTGGGCGTAATGGAGATAAAATGATTGGTATAAAGAGTTCTGTTGGAAGGCAAAAGTTCACGCGTTTTTAGCCGGTAAGAGCCAGCGATGAGGAACGACTAACTTTCAAGCTGCGAGCTTGGCATTGTGCTTCTTGGGTGTTCTTTACAGTATTCGCAATTTCTTTTGCTTTGCTTTCCGATGTCCCAAGGAGGCAAGCTAGTCTGGTATAATCTTTTTCTTGTATGGCTTTACGATCTTCTGAGGATAGACGATTGTGTAGTTGTCGTGAAAAGGTATGGAGTTCTTGTCGCAGTGAACGAGAATGGAATAAAGCTTCCCTTTGTTGTTCTTCTGGTAAGGCAAAAAGGTTTTGTAAATTTTTTCCAGGTTTTTCGACAGTGTGGTTCAGGCGATTTTGTTCTCTTTGGTGTTGCTCTAGAATTGCATCTTTTGTTTGTTGTGTTATTGCGCCATAATTTTTAAGGGCTTGGCTGAGTTGTGGAACAGCCTGTTCGGCTTGTCTGCGATTTGAACTTTTCATGCCAAGTATTTTACTCCCAGCAAATTTAGAAATTGATTGAGGGTTTTGTAAAGTTTCATCGGCAAACTGATTTCCTAAGTTTGGAGCTGCCGTTATGATATCTAATGTTGTCTTTAAGGTGTGGGTTTTACCATAAACAGTCTTTGATAAATTTTCGATTTCTTTTCGGCTCCCTTCAACATAAGCGTCATTTGAAATCCTTTCAAATAACTCTTCATGGGTAAGAGGGGCTAAAGTTTCTTTTGGGATCAGTGTTTCTTTTAAGCTTTGAACGTTGGTTTTTTGAAAGCAGAGGCGGGCACCGTTTTGTAATGTTTTGACGAGTTCTGGGGTGAGATCATCTTTGTGTCCGACGACGAAAGCCCCTTCTATTTCCATGACAAAACCTTCTGCTGAAAAACCTCTAAAGACGCCTTCATAGGTTACATCTTCCTTTGCTGCAACAACAACACGATCGTTAATTTCATCCAGTCCAGCGTTTCTCATTTGGGAGATGAATTCTTTTAAAACAAGGGATTTTTGTGGATGGGTGATATCTTCAAAAAGATCTTTCATCGGTTGGGAATTGCCATATTGCATGGCTTCAATACAAGCTGTTGTCATGCGTCCTTTTGTGATGAAAGAAAAGTCAATGGTATGTCCTGCGGCTTGTCCAAGTTTTTCCATAAACATTCGATTTACGCGCCCATTGCCTTTTCTAAAAGGATGTGCGTGCTCTAGCACCATAAAAACATCAGCGGCACTTTCAGCAAATTCTTGGCGCGATAAACCTTTTAAATTGTTCTTTTCATTAAGTGTTTTTTCGAGTTGTGTGAGTTCTTTTTTAATCTGTGGACCGATAGCAAAAGGAACTTCATAACCTTTGGGACGCATCGCCGGCATATGGGCAGTGGTGCCGTCTTCAAATGTAAAGGATGTATCGCGAGTGTGGCCCGCCCATTCAAAAGTTTTGTAGAAGAGGCTCCAGTGGATTAGTTTTAGATAGGAAGCATCAAATTTTCGTGGGGGTGGTTCATGGCGAAAATTGACGGCTGCTTTAGTGACGTCATGAGTACTGCGTTGATACAGTTTTTTAGGGTCTTTGATGCCATATTTATTTTTGAGTGTTTTGGTTCCTTTATATAGATAATTTTGCTCTAACATGTAATCTCTCCTAAGTAGGTAGGGTGGTGGTTGATGAGCGTCTTAAACGCTGCATGTGAAAAATTCCCCTTCGCGTATTCTTTTGAGATTTTGGTTGTTATGAGAGGGAGCACTTTTCCCTCCAGTGTATGGGATGTATCAATCGTTTTGTGATGCTTTTGAAAAGCTTTTCTGATGTTTCCTTTGTTTATTATCTTGTACTGTAAAATGCTGGTATTTAGGACGCTGATATGAATCCCATAAGTAGTCAGAAAATGGATTTTCTATAAATTGACTCTGGGTAAAATCTTCGTTCTTTGAGGTGTAAGGAAGAGGTCAAAAAGAAAAATGTTGCTTAAAATTGTTGTTTTTTTCCTTTAACAAAGTTGTTTGCAAGAGCGCTTTGATGAGGAGCGTGGATATAGCGGGTGTAATCGCTCTTGGTTAGCGGATGGTGCTGGTACTTTTCATACACAGCTCTCAGATTGGTGAATCTATGGGCAAAAGCAGTCATCAAAAATTTTTCTCCATTATGTTTTTCTTATTGTTCCATATGAATATCTTGCCATACGAACATCTCTTTTGTGTATTTTTGCAACAAAATGTTTTTTATTTTTGTATTGTTGCTCTTATTATATTGCGCTGCTTTAAGATCCATAAGAGAGGAAACCCTTTCTTTGGTTGGGGAGAAAAGCCTTTTTCAGCGCTTTATCATTAAAATAGAACACTTTATGATATCGTAAAGGGGGAAAAGCTTGTATAAGAATGATTTATTCATTTTGATGTATATCTTAAATATTTTTTGGGAAAAAATCGATGTTCTTGAGTGTAGGTGTTTTGAGAGTTGTTGTCTCAAAGATCAACCGTTTTTTTTTAAGTCTTGATATTGGTGATTAGCGTTGTGAAATGTTTTTGCTTGTTTGTAGGGGATAAATTATAAACAAAAAGCTTTGTAGGAATGTATTTGCAGGACGCTCTCAAGTGGAAATGTTGGTTTGGTTATAGGTGATTTGAGGGGGGGACTTTCTTGTAAAGACGATGGGTATTGGTAAAACGATACACAAAATACAAAAAGGAAAAAACACGGATTTTTTATCATGTTTTCCTTATGTATGAAGAAGTGGTCAAAAACTTTTTGTTAACGGGTTTTTAAAAAATAGAAATGTATGTTGTTTTTGTGGTTGGTCTTTTCATAGTCAAGATCTCATAATAGGAAGTTAGTTTTTCTTTTGTGGAGCAAAGCGGTTTTTTGCAGCTGCGGCTAACATTTCTTTCCTTCTGAAATAGATGGCGCAACCACATCGCGAAGGGGAGCCTTGCATCAGAATAATTTGTTCATTTTGACGCATTTCTCGGATAACTTCGTGGGGTAAAATGAGTGCTCTTTTTAAAATATTCATATAACCACGAAAATCGACTCCATCTAAGACAAATAAAATAGGCTTTTGTAACTTTCGTCGGTAGTAATCATGACGTTTAAAAGGAATTAACAATTATCCTGTCCAATTGCTTTGGATATGGTGTATATGCTATGTGCAAAATTGGTGGTAGGGCGCTTAAGTAGTCTGTTTTTTGCATGTATGATAAGAATATTAAAATATCTCTTTCACATAGGTGTTTAAATCAAAAAAACAAAGTTTCATATTTTTTAGTTGGCCATAGCAAGTGTATTTGAACGATTTTGTGTGCGTGTGTAGAATTGGCTATGAGTGTTCCTTGCTTTTTGAACAATGTCGGTAATTTCTCGTGCTTTCTGTTCTGATATACCAATACTTTGTGCAAGTGTTTCATAATCTTTGTTTGTGATCGCACTACATTCGTTTGATGAGAGACGATGTTCTAAACTGTTTATAAAAGTACGGAGCTCTTGGTGTAATTGAGGAGATTGAGACAAGATTTCTCTTTGTTTTTCCGGTGATAAAGCAAAAATAATTTGCAAGTTTTGACTGGGATTCTCTACCGCTTTTCCAAGGCGTTCTTGTTTAATTTTATGGTCTCGAGTGACTATATTATAGGTAGCTTCTACAGTATACACATAATTCTCAATTGCAAGAGAGAGCACATCAAGATAATTTCGAGCGTGTACACGTGCCGGATTTTGTAGACCGCATATACTAAAACCTGCAAGAGGAGAAACAGAGTGCGGTGCCTGTTTAATCTGATTAGCAAACTGTCTGCCTAATTCTGGATTTTTAATAATCTCTTCTATCTGTTCGTTTAATACGTTTGCGTCACCATAAACAGTTTTTGCGTAAGCTCGGACTTGCTTTTGAGCTTTGAGAACGTAACTATCTAGCGCAACTGTTTTGGCACATTCACTTTTTGTGAGAGGCGCTAATGTTTCTTTTGGAATAAGCGTGTTTTCAAGCTCTTTGCTGTTGGGGGCGGTAAAGGTAATGATATCACCAGGTTTTAGTGTTTTTAATCGTTCTGGTGTGAGATCATCTTTGCTACCAATGATGTAAGTTCCTTGCACATCGAGTATAAAACCTTCTGAATAACAACCTTTATAAGTTCCTATATAGGTTTCTCCTGCCTTTGTTGCTATAACAAGGCGATCATCCACGTTGCGTCCCGTATTGTTTATGTGGTCCATAAATTCTTTTAAAAGACGTATTTTGGGGGGATTGGAGATATCCTCAAAAAGATCTTTCAACAGTTGTGTATTGCTATATTGCATTGCTTCGCTACAGGCAGCCATCATACGTTTTTGTGTGACAAGCGAAAAGTCAAGCTGATGTCCTGCAGCTTTGGCAAGATTTTCAAAAAAGACTTGTTCTGTGTGCTCATTGCCATCTATGAATGGGTGGATTTTGTGAAGAGAATAAAATAGACTCGTTGCTTCCTTGACAAATTCTTCGCGTGTTAAGCCTTGCAAATTGTCTTTTTCGGCAAGCGTTTGATCTAATTTTTGTAAGAGTTTAGGGATTTCTTCACCGGTTGCAAAATTATTGCCCCATTCCATTCTTTTCATTTCTGGCATGGCGGCAATGCTATCGTCTGTAAATGCGAAGGGGATATGGCGCAGATGTCCAGCCCATACAAAGGTATTTTTAAACAATTGTTGGTGGATATGGCATAGATAAGTTGAATTAAAATATTCTGGCAGGGGTTCTGCACGCAGATTGATCATGGCTTTTTGCCTATCATGTGAGCATTTTTCCAGAAAACGTTTTAAATCTGTTTCTCCATATCTATTTTTGAGAATTTGGGTACCAAGATAGATATAATTATGGGGTGAGGGAATCCCTTTTGTTTTTTCTTTTGCTTTGGGCATTGTTACATTCCTTATAATGTTACATTATCTATGAGAGTGTGTTAAACTTTTTGTTTGAAAATCCCCCACGCATATTGTTTTGAGATGTTGAGACTTGGGTGAGGAAAAAATCCCTCAAATTCGTAGGTGTTTTTGAGTGTATCAATCTTTATCTTGGCATTTTTTTCTTTTACTGAGAGAGAATGGTTCATTTGGGTTGTTTTCATGCATATTGTCTTTTAATTTTTTTGTAGAAAAATTTCCCTATAAAAGCGGTGCCTTCAAAAGTTTCCTGATAGGATTCTCAAGGCATAGATATGATTGGTATTTATTATTTGGAGATGAGGAGAGTGCTTTATAAAGAAAATTGGCATTGGTAAGCACAGGCATAATACCATCATTTAAAGACTTTTCCCCATATTTTTCTTGTTGTATCAAGCGGGAATTCCTTCTTTATAGGCTTTTATGAGATAGAATCTCTGCTTTTATCCTTTGATGTTTTTGTTTTGATGCATGGCCTCCATTAGAGGGTGTTTTTTAGTTTTTCTTTTGTGGAGCAAAGCGGTTTTTTGCAGCTGCGGCTAACATTTCTTTTCTTCTGAAATAGATGGCGCGTCCACATCGCAAAGGGGGTTGTCCTTGCATCAGAATAATTTGTTCATCTTGACGCATTTCTTGAATAACCTCATGGGGTAAAATCAGGGCTCTTTGTTGGTAATTGACGTTGTATGAACTCTTTCCTAAAGATAAGCCTCTTGATTTGTTCGTTCCGGTTACTTCAACGGTCATTTGACCACAGCGTTCTGAAATGTCTTTGGCAGTTTGGAGATCTTTAATGGCAGCATAGCTGACAAAAGAGCAGCTTTCAAACCATGAGCGTGCTCCGGCTTCTCCAAAGTGATTGACCAACTGACCAGAGGATTGATAAAAAAGCATTAAGGATGTACCGTATTTACGTCCACGATCGCGTGCTTCTTCTAAAATATTCATATAGCCTAGAAGATCAACTTCATCTAAGACAAATAAAACACGCTTTTTATAGTTACCGTCTGCTGTAACCATGGCATTGAGAAAGGCGCCAATAATTACACGTCCAATAGCTGGATAACTGTTTAAAATGCTTGCGGGGAGATTGAGAAAAACATCTGTATTGCCATTTGCAATATCTGAGGAAAAAAAATCATCTCCGCAGACAAGATCTGCGTAATTGGACAAAGAAAGCCATTGGGTGTCTTTTGAGGCGGTTGTATAGACTCCTGAAAAGGTTTGTTCTGCCATTTCTGTAAAAATACCAACCATTTCACGAATAAAAGGAGAAGGTGTTGTTTCTTGAATCATGCGTAATTGATTAACAACGGCTGTTTCTGATTGAGAGAGAATGCCACGCAACGTTTTTAAATTGCGCTCGCTATCTTCATATTCATCAGAAAATACAACATGAGCAAGAAGAGCTGTTAATAAATTATGGGCTTGTGTCGAGAAATATTCTGCTGAAGAATTGTCTGATTTTTTATCTGTAAGGAGCAACTTGGAAAAGCTTACAATATTCGCTTCGCGTTGTGTGCGTGGTACGCTGTCGTCTAAAAGCCAATCGATGACATTAAAATTTTTTGTTAAAAATGAATTGGGATCGAGAACAATGACATTTCTATTCCCCATCTTTTGACGCGCAAATTTGACCATTGGGGCAACTTCTGTTGAAGGATCAAGACAAACAATAGATCCTGGATAGGTTAAACACGTAGGAACTACTGTACTTGTGGTTTTATAGCCACCAGAACCAGCAAAAAAGATCATATGAGTTGAACCAAAATCAAGATTAAAGGTTAGCAAAGGGGCTGTTCCACCCTTTCCCCATGTTGTTTTATTACCAGGTGCAAAGGGAATTTTGCACACATTATCTTGATCAACACGGTATCTTTCACCCACAACAATTTGCCCATTGGCAGGAAAGATTTTTGCTGCATCTCTTAAATTCATCCAAGCGGCCTCACCAAAAATACCTTTTTTTGCACGCTTGACCTTACTTTTAGGGGGAAGGGTTGTTACGAATTGAATGATGGAAAAAAAAACACCAATGATGATGCCAAAAACAACCATGGGGTCCATGAATTGAAGAGCATAGCCCCATGTTATTCCTTGTTGGCCAACATAGGGACTTAAACGTTTTATTTCACCACCAATATAGTAAAGAGCGGTTGTTCCAAAAAAGACAACGGAGACAAAAGTGATCATTTTACGCAGGTGCAGTTTTTGCGAGAGACTATACAACAATGAAACAGCAGCCGTTAGTGCTAAGACTAATAAAGGCTCAGAACGAAGTGTCCAATAAATTTGATCGCTTTTTAGTCCATTTGTTATAAACAATAAAAAATGAGGGACAAGGAATATCGTTAAAGCACCTAAAGCGATAGGGGTTAAAATGAGTACCATTTGTGTTTTGGTATATTTCATTATATTTTACTTTCAATTCTATCAGAATATGCTGCGAAATGTTCTTTTTAGGTGTGTGATATTAACACTCTTTCTTTTTTGCAAAGGTGCAGATAACGCTCCAAACAGTTTTCGTTTATGAGCTCTTCTCATGAAGAAGGAAGGTTTTATCTATTCTTAGCAGGCCATAGCAAATGCTTGGGAACGATGCATTGTGCATATTTGTGCTCGTTGATGTACTTCTTTGGTTTGCTTAATAATTTCTGTAATTTGCCTAGCTTTACTTTCTGATACACCAATGCTTTGAGCTAGTGTTTCATACTCATTATTTTGGACTGCTTTATGTTCATTTTGTGAGAGACGGGTATTGATGTTTTTTACAAAGTCGGTAAGCTCTTTTTGCAGTGAAGGATTTTTTGCTAAAGCTTCTTGCTGTAATTCTTTTGGCAAGGTGAAGAGGTCTTGCAAGCTTTGACTTGGCATTTCTACTGTGGTTGCAAGGCGCTTCTGTTCTGTTGCATGTTCTTGCATAATTTCCTTCCCAGCATGTCTCACTGCATGGGCAAAATTTGCAACGGCAGTGCAGAGCATCTCAAGATGATTTTTAGCGTTTGCGCGTGCCTGATTTTGTAGTCCACATAAACTGAAACCTGCAAGATGAGAAATAGAGTACGGTGCTCTTTCAATCTGGTTGGCGAGCTGCTGGCCTAAGCTTGGATTTTTGATGATCTCTACCATCTGTTTGTCTAATATTTTTTCGTTACCATAAACAATTTTTGCCAATTTCTGGATCTGTTTTAAGCTTGTGTGTACGCAAGAATCTTCAGCAATCATTTCGGCTTTTTCATTTTCTGTCAAAGGAGCTAATCTTTCTTGTGGAATGAGAATGCTTTCAAGCTCTTTTGTTTTTGGGACTGTAAAGGTAAATTTGTCACCGGGTTTTAATGTTTTGAGTTGTTCTTGTGTGAGATGCTCTTTATTACCGATGATATAAGCCCCTTTAACATTGAATGCAAAGCTATCATAACCAGCACCTCTATACATCCCTGTGTAGGTTTCACCCTCTTTTGCAACCATAACGGGACGATCATTAACATTGCGCCCAAGTTCTTTCATGTTGCTCATGAATTCCTTTAAAAGAAGTATTTTATTGGGATTAGAGATATCTTCAAACAGATGTTGCATTGGTTCTAGATCACCATTTTCTGCTACAGCAACACTGGCGAGCATCATGCGTTCTTTTGTAACAAGTGAAAAGTCAAGCTGATGCCCTGCTGCTTGAGCAAGCTTTTCAAAAAAGACCCGTTGTGTACGTCCATTGCCTTCTCTAAAAGGATGAAGTTGGTTAAGGGCGTTAAATAAGCTTATTGCTTCAGCGTTAAATTTCTCACGCGTTAAGTCTTGCAAATTATCTTTTTCGGCAAGCGTTTGATCTAATTTTTGTAAACCGTCTTGGATTTCATCGCCGAGTGCAAAAGGATTTTCCCAGCCTGTTCTTTTCATTTCGGGCATGGCGGCTGTGGTACCATCTTCAAATGTAAAGGGAAGATAGCGAAGATGACCAGCCCATTCAAAGGTATTTTTAAATAGATGTTGATGAATAGAACATAGATAGGAGGTATCAAATTTTTCTGGTAAGGGGGCTTCACGCAGATTAACCATTGCTTCTGCTGTATCATGTGAGCATTTCTCCAGAAAGGATTTTAAGTCTTTTATTCCATATTTATTTTTGAGTGTTGTGGTGTTTGGGTAAACATAATGATGGGGAGAAACTGTCTGTATATTTTTTGTCTTTGCTTTTGCTTTTGGCATTGTAGCTTCCTTATAATTTTACGTTGTCCATAAGAGTGTTAAATTCCTCGAGTGAAATATTCCCCTTTGTGTATTCTTCTAAAATTTTGAGTGTTGTAGGATGAAGCGCTATTCCCTCTATCGCATGGGTGCTGATGGCTGCTTCAACGGCTTCACGGCGTTTTTTTAATTCTTCTTCTGTCATCGATAAAAGATTTTCTCTATTTTCTGTTTCGTTGGTTTTCATGCATTTTTTCTCTTATTTGCAATTGTTGCTTTAAAAGAGCCTTTGGCAGCCGGTGTGATTTTCTTTTAGTCACCTCCAAAGATGTTTCGTTGTTTGAAGGGATCGTAATAAATTTCTGTGACCTTAAATTTTCCTTCAATCCGTTTGCATTGGATGATGATATCAATCATTGAAATCAACAGTCCTCGAATATCATCACGCTCTAAATCACCACCGCCTTCACTTTCTTTGACCAAAAGGGTCATCTGCTCAAAGGCTGCAAGTGCTGTTGATGCGTGAACCGTCGTAATGGAACCTGGATGGCCTGAATTGACATTGCGGATATAATAAAAGGCTGTACCATCTCGAAGTTCTTGCAAAAGAATACGATCAGGACGCATCCGTAAAGATGATTCAAGTAACTCTTTGGGGCCAACGGAGGCTAAGCCTTGTCCATCTTTTGAATAGAACATTGAGACATGGTTAGGGTGTGGTATCACCAATTCTTGCGTGTCTTCAATGGTGATAATACGCTCTTCTTGAGGGATTTTGGCGATTAATGCTTTTGATAATGTTGTTTTACCCGAACCGGTTTTTCCCGCAATTAAAATATTTTTCTGGCATTCTACAGCTTGATTTAAAAAAGAGACAAAGTCTTTATTACAGTAGGCATTGGCTAAATTATGCTCGATGATTTTGAGTTCGTTAAAACGAGAATGATAGTCATTCAAGGATGTGAAAGAGACCTGTTCACATAACGAGAAGAGGCCTTTCTTGGCGAGCTCTTCGAGAGAAAAACTCTGCGATGACGGTTTACGAATTGTCATACTAATCGTGTCTTTTTCGACAGCGGGCGGAATGACAATTTGAATACGCTCATTGCCTGGTAGCGTTGCAGATAATATTGGGTTTTTGTCCGATATGTTTTGCTTGGAATAGGATGCGACAACTTTCGCAATCCCCATAAGCTCATTAAAAGAGAGCCCCGGTGCTTCTATTGTTTTCCATCCATCAAATCCTTCAGTCATGACTTGATAGGGACGATTGATAACAATTTCAAAGAGTCTCTCATCTTTCAAAAAAGCACTGATGGGTTCAAGTTTTGTGAGAACAATCGCAACGGTTTCATCGCTCATGGTATGTAAGTTTGAGTTCATTCTAAAGTTACCGCCGAATTTTTGTAAAAGTTTCTTGAAACAGCTCGATTGATAATCTGTTTTTTGTTTTCGATGACTTTCAATTTATAAACGCTGGAAAAATCTAAATCGCGGGCAACAAAGATATTCACCATTTCCCCTTGGTTTTTGGATAATGTTGGAGGAATATTGGCGTAATTTTCTACGAGAATGTTTGCGATGTTTTGTCCTGAAGAGATTGTTTCAGTTTCTTCTTTTTCCTGTTTTTTTGATAAACGTTTATTGGCATAGTGTGTTGCATCTTTTATTAGTGAGACAAGAAGCGCAGACCCAATCCTCTCGAGCCAATGGTTATCAATATCTCCATCCATACCAGAACGCCCTAAAGCATCCGTTGCCGGTGAAGCTAAAGATATAATGATACCATTGGGGGTTTTTGCTCTATTCCATAGTACAAAGAGACGTGTTTGGCCTTTTTTCAATCCGGCGCGATATTCACCAACAATTTGGGTGCCTTTATCAAGAAGCACAACACGACCATTGTCTGATAAGATATCTCTGGAGATGATACAACTGGCAAAACCTTGTTGATCACTGTTGATGGCTGTTTCTAAAATACAAGGAATAGAAGTTCCCATCGCGATGATGTAGTTTCGATTGCCAAGGGTTGAAGCACGAATACCTTCAAGCACTGTGGGTTTGAGAAGATGATTAAAACGTTGTGTCGTTTCATCAGGTTTGCTTTCAAGTTGGTGAGGCAAAGCACCATTATTTGTTTGTGAATCTATTTTGCCTTGTTGTGTACTTGCATAAGCTAATACAGGAGCACGTTGTGCTGCTTCCAGCAGTGAGTCATCAGAATTTAATTGATTGATGTTTGGTGTTGGTAGCTCGACTTTTGGTAATAGAGCGTTATTTCGTTGAGGCTGTTCAAAGGGGGGAGGGGTAGGCTTTGCAGGACGAAAAAGCTCTGTTTGTTTTATAACTTTTCCTTCTTTTGAAGATTCAATTGGTTGCTTTTTGTCTGTAACAAGTGTTGAATAGGTTAAATAAAGACAGACACTGAAAAGAATAATAAGAGCAATAGCTTTCCCCACATTGTTCTGTTGACTTTTCCCTTGAGCATTTTTTATTGTATCGCGATCATTAATGCTTTTTTCATCCACGGTGTTATTCATGGCTGCTTCCTAGGTTCACTTTACGTTGTACAGATGGTGATGTCGTACCTGTTTCAGGATTAATTCCTTTTGGTACGAACCTTTTGTTAAAGATGCACAATACTTCATTCCCACGTCGTAGCGTGAATTGTGCAGCTGTTGCATGAACAATAACCTTGTTGCCTTTAATCGATTTGGGAATAAGCGCTTCTTGCCCATCAGGCGATACAATGTAAATGGCAGGGATTTCAATGTTGCCTAAAAAGGTAAAGGTTGTTGTTTTCCCATTATCATAGACAGAAGCAGGTTCAATAAGAGATGAGCCTTGAGCTTCATAAGCCCAATTGCGTGGTCCAAAATCTTCATGGATATTTAAAATATCATTGACAAAGTTTTCTTCACGTTGTTTTTCTTTTTCTGCTTCGGCTAATTTCTTACGTAAGGCTTCATCTTCTGGATAACGAAACTTTACCAAGAAATACGTCTCATTGCCGGCTGAAACATCGCCTTCACGGACTTGTAGCTCGAATTGATAAGAGCGTTGTGTTCCATCTTGGCGGCTTGTGACAATTTGTAAATTTGTCACAGGCTGAACTTCACGTGGTTTGAGAAAAACAAAGTGTCCAGCCGGTGCAACTTGCCAAGCAACCGAATTTCCAATTCCTACATAGGTTACTTCTTCATCAACGGCAAATTCTAGTTGAACCGAAGAGCGAATGGAGCCAATGATTTGTACGACGTTGTAGGGGTCATAATTGACAAATCTGATGCGGTTATCTTTACGTGCACTGACAGGCGCTGTTTCCGCAAGTGAGAGAGCTGTGTGAAAGCTGACAGTGATCGTAAAAATTAAAGAGATTGTTTGTAAAAGTCTGATCATTTTATCACCTCTGGATCAGATCTATATTCCGATACTTGAAAACCAAGAGGGTTGATAAGACGATCAGACGTTGAAATGTGTGCGTTCACGTAGGAAAAATTTAAGATTGAAATCCAATGGGAAATATTTTCTTTTTCATTCAAGTCTCTGATCGTTTTATAGTAACGAACTTGGATAAGATCTTTACTTATAAAAGAGATTGATTTGATTGTGATCGTAGCAATCATGTTATGATAAATATTTTGCGGACTTTCTGGATTATTGCCCGCGTACCATTTTGCAAAACGGTTTTGTTCTTTTGGAGAAGATAAAAGAGAGACTAAGCGAAAATTGTTTTCTGCTTCTGATGCTTGAAAACCTTCACGAGCGCGAACATATTGGCTGGCAAAATAACGCGTTATCGCTTCATCATAGTCGTTAGGGGATTCTTTTAGGGCGCTTACAGTATCAATAATGCCTGTTGAGTTATCAACGCGGATAACAAAAGGCTCTACCGTTTTCAAAGGTGTCAAAGCTGCGACAGCTAAAGCCAGCGCAATTGTCATCAATCCAAAAAGCACTGTTAAAGCCATGGAGATTTTCATCCGCACGCGCATGCTATGCATGCGATCAATGTCAAATGAGCGCGCTTCTTTTATATATTCTTCAAGGGCATCACTTTTCACGCATAACCTCCACAGTTTTATCAGATCGTGCTTCATGAATAACCGGCTTTAATAAAGCTGAATTGGCTGTTACTTTTTCACTTTCCAAAGTATTGAGAATGATGGGAGTGGTAACAGGCTTTACACTCTTTTCTGGGTAGACAATGTTTTTATTGTCCCAATTCCACTTATCTTTATTTAAAGCGCGTGTATGTTTGCCATTACAGCGTGGTGGTTTTTTAGGGCCACTCAAAGAGGCACAACCAGTAAGAGCGATTGTTAGGACCATAACAAAAGTTATTTTTCGTTTCATTTTTTGAACTCACAAATATCTTGGAATACAATGCATGAGAGCCTTTGTTCTGAACATTTTTACAAGTTTATGTGATGCAAGGTTTTGATTGGTTTTATTGTTAGACCCAAGATGTTAGATCTTATCTGGAACAGGATCATGGCGTGTACGCCAAAGGGCGCACACAAGGCAAAAACAAAAATGCTTATTCTTTTAAAGAGGTGCTTTATCTTAAAATCGACCACGACCGCCTCCAGATTTACCTGCTTTTGCTGCCGCCCCTGCCGCACTTCTAACAGCGTTACCGGCAGCTCCTGAGATTTGTGAAGTGGCACTTTTTACTGCATTGCCACTCGCTCTTGCACCATTGGAAAGCATTGTAAAAATCTGTCCTCCTGAAGAGACACCAGCGTTAAAGTATGGTCCGCCAGAGGCCAGCGCTGTTGCAATACCAGGAAGCGCACGGAAGATAATAACTCCTATGATCGAAATGACGATGACAGGGGGAAAAAGAACGTAAATTGATTCATATGAAACTTTGAGAACCTGTAGGATAACTTGACATATAATGGTTCCAAGCATGATTACGAGAACTTGTAAAATGGTAAAATTGATCAAAGTTGTAATCCATGCATCGGAGTATTTTCGCGTTGCATTGAACAAATACAAACTAATGAATAGAGGCCCAAGACCTATAATCATGACGAGTGCAACTTGTGCAAACATTTGCACAATAAAACCACCTATACAAAAAAGAATAACCGCGAGAAGCATGATAGAACCAAGAAGACCCACAATGATTTTTTCAAAAAACCAAGCATTGTATAAGACTTCTTGATAACGCGAACTTGCCTTTAACAAAATATAATCAAAAACATTGGAGCTTGCAGGATTACTGTTAAGCGCATTCCCAATAGCATTGGATAAATCATTGAAGAAAATATCCTTGACATAAGTATTAAATGTATCCGCATTCGTTGCCATTGTTGTAACAACAACGATTTTAACAACATTATTGAGAAGACTATGCATGGAAAGCGCAACGCGACCTGTCATAACATTATAGCCATAAAGAAAGATAAAAATGATTGCGGCGAGATTTAAGGGCGCTGAAATAGCAGAAGACAGCCCACTCACCGTCGTGTCCATCACATTATCAAGGGGTTTTAAAATATACCCAGAAACGCTTTCAAAGGGAGAAAAACTAAAGTCTGACATTTGTACTTGTACTTTCAAGTTTTTCTTTTAATTCTTTTTCTTTTTCTTTTAATTGTGCCTCAAGATATTTATGCTTTTTTTGTTCCTTTTCTTCACGTAATTCATCTTTTGTCTTCGTATCTCTTGCTTGAATCATATCAAGAGACTGAAGTTTTAAAGAAGCTACTTGAAGATCGGCTTGAAGAAGAGAAAGCTTTACTTGAAGATCTTGTCGAAGGGCTTGCAATTCTTCTGGTTTTGTGTCTGGTTTTGATTTAATATTTTCAAGTTGTTGACTTATGTCTTTGATTTTTTTTGCAGTTTCAGTTGCGCTTTTATAAATGTTTTCAGCTGTTTCTGATTTTGCAGCGTCTAATTTTTGTGTGTTCTCGAGTGCTTGTTTATAATATTCATCCACATCAGGTGTTGTTTGCGCTATTGCATGAGAAATAAAAGAAAAAGATAACAGTGTAACTAAGCCATATTTTTTCATTGATTTTTTCTCCTTTGATAAAATATGGGCAGCCATTTGTCAGGGGCAGCTCCATATTCGTTGATAATTTCATTCATGAGTTCAATGTTTTTTGTTGTGCCGCTTAAAACGGCGATCTCATCATTCATTCCACGTAAGTTAAGTTCTGCAACGACGGAACTTTGTCCTTGTTTGATGAGAAAACGACGGGATTCTCTGCTTAACTCTGACTGTATCAGTTCAAATTCACGCTCAGTAAGTTTGAAAGCTTCGACATAATCATTGTAATTTGCTTTTTGATTTGGAAAAAATATTTGGGTGGGGCATTGCTCAATGATTGTGTGCGCGATTGTTGAGTTCAAAGCATCTTTAGGGCTTTGTGTTGCAAAGAGCATCATGCCATTTTGTTTACGAATTGTTTTTAGCCGATCTTGCGCAAAAGCTTTAAATGAATCATCTTCTAAAGCTTTCCAGAATTCATCAACGACGATAATGATGCGCCGCCCATCAATCAGATCAAGAATGCGGTGAAAGAGATACATCATTAAGGGGCGCCGAATTTCTTCATTATCTAAGAAATCGGTCATGTCATAGCCAATGAACTGCGCATTTAAATTGAGATCATCTTGGTCATTATCAAAAACCCATCCTAAATCATTGCCTCTAATCCAGCGTTGCAGCCGTATGGCAATTCCTTCTTTGGATGTGTTGTCAAAAAACAGTTGAAGGGCACCAAGAGAGCGCTGGGTTGGGGGTAAGTTTTCCAAGGAATCAATGGCTTTGGCGATATCTTGTCGCTCTTCTTCTGTTACGATTTGCCCTTCAGCGGTCACCAGCTTTAAGATCCAATTACGAAGAAAGATTTTATTTTTTTCGGTGTATTCCATGCCCTTTAAGGGAGCAATACCCGTGGGCTGCCCATTTTTTAAAGGTTTGTATTTCCCTCCTCCAGCCCGTACAAAAATCTCTGCTCCTTGATCTTTATCAAAAAAAACCATTGTTGGATTGTGTTTTTGTAATTGTGCAAGAAGAAAATTAACAATCACTGTTTTACCAGATCCTGATGGACCACAAACAAATGTGTTTCCAAGATCGCCATAATGAAAATTAAAATAGTAAGGTGAACCAGCCTGTGTTTTTAGCAATGCGACAGCAGCTCCCCAAACATTATCGTTCAGTTTGCCAACAGGGAAAGAATGGAAGGGCGATAAAGCGGCAAAATTTCTGCTGGTAATGGCGCCTGAACGCGCACGATAGCTAAAGTTTCCAGGAAGCTGTGCCCACCATGCTGCTTCCAATCCTAAATCTTCTCTGGCAATCACGGCTCCCCCATTGGTTAAATGGGAACGTGCTTTTGATAAGTTTTCAGACAATATTTTGGGATGATCAGCAAAAACAGCTAAAGAAATGTGGTGTTCTCCCAAAACAAAACGGTTTGATTCTAAATCATCTAGCGCTTCATCCAGTGCATCGATTTGTGAGCTAGCACGGTCAGCTGCATTGATCATTTGATTTTGTTTGCGGCTCATAATCGCACTGGCGGCTGCCTTACTTTTAAAGACAAAGGATTGTGTTAAGATGAATTCAAATGGCACCGTAAGCAGACCATCAGTCATACCTGGGCGTGTTTTAGAAGGATACTCTTTCCATCCAAACATGCCCACAAAGCGTTCATTGCTTTCATGGCGAATTTCGATAATTTCTTTCCCAAAAATAACACGATCCGAGTAAATTGTTGAAGCAATAGTTCCAAATGTGAGAGGAATACGCTCACGTCTTCCCCCCACTAGCTGGTGGAGAAATTCACTTTGTTCGGCAAATAAAAGTCCTTCATGTTCATAGATGGATAGCAGACGGACTTCATATTCTTCCAAACCTTGCATAAGATCTTGACTTAACTCTTCGAGTTTACGAATAGCTTCCTCATCGGGCTCAGATTGTGTTTTCTTGGCTTTGCTCAAGCGCTGAAAAAATGAAACCAGCTTTTCTGTTTTATCCGCGGCCGGATTCCAAACCAGTGAAATAAATAGATCATTTCTATACAGTTCTTGCGAAACCATTTTCTTTTTATATTTTTCATCTAATGTTGTTGCAAAAGATGAAAGAAAATGACCTTCTGGGTAGATCGTTTCACGGCGGCGGATGATGTGAGAATATAAAGCAAGCCGTTCGTCTGCGATATTTTTTAAAAGGGTGTTTAATTGGTTGTGTAAAGAATTTAATTGATCAATATCCGCGGTGTCGAAATTTATACCCTCAACAGCCATCACAACCATTAAACAGCGTGAATTTAAAGCAACGACATGTTGGTTGATGTAGCGTATATAGGGAATATATTCTTCAGGCAAAGTTTCCCGTTTCATTATTGACATCTGTTTCACCAATTTCGTTCCTTCAGCTTAGTTCCTTATAAGTGCGGATAAGGCGTAAAGGGGAGGTTGAACCTCCTCCCCATCGGTTGAGGTTTTTTTGTTTTCCTCGGGTATTGAGCCATGCAAATAATACGCGAAATTGGTTGTGATCGTACTTTGTCACTTCTCGCAAAATAAAGTGTATCCCAATCCCAAGACCAAACATGGTAAAATCACTGGTCAAAATGAAAAGAATGGATGTCGCCATGACATTGAGCGCCATCGCTTCCATTGTAACACCAGCAAACATGGCTGGGCGCGTACAGGCAAGGAAAAGAGTATCTTCGTTCATTTATGTTGTGCCCGCTAATTTACCGACAAGAGCAGGGGCACCAAAAACAATAGCAATCCCCAGAACACAGTAAGCTGCTTTGCGTAAATCAATAAAGCCGTACATCCAGCCAATCCCCACAGCAGCAACACATATAATAGCAATAAGCTTTGCCGTTGGACCCGTCATCATTGTGACAATGTTGCCTAAAACACCATCAAGATTTCCCAGACCACCTCCACCAGTAGTAGAAGAAGCAGCATAAGAAAAATCAGATACAAAAACTGCCGTAAAAAGCAGCATGGTCACGATAAAAATGATGTTTTGGAATCTATTATCTGTCATTTTACCTCTCTTTAACAAATAATATTTGTTCATATGTCGACATTCCATTGCCTCTAACAAACTGGAAAGTGCTGTCATTTGATGACAGTTTAATTCTTCTCGTTTGTTTGTTTTAAAAGCCTTGATCGTGGATCTGTTCACTCTCAAGCTCTTCTTCGTAAAGAGACAGAAGTCTTTTCAAATTGAGATTGTGTTACATGAAAATGGCAATTTTAAGTTGTGTATATTGGTAAAAATAACAATATTAAAATAATGAAAGAAAGAATATCATTCTTTACAAAATGTAGTTAATCTGCAACACTTATATTTGGATTTTTTCTTTAAAAACAAGGGGATTGCTGATCAATAATCTGACATGATAGGAAAAAAACGAATTTTTTGAGCGAGCGTGTTAAGAGATGCTATTTAAATTGATTGTTATTATTTACATTATGGGGGCTACGGTGTGGGGATTAAGCCAATATAAAGATAAAATGGATTTCAGCATTCTTAAAACATTTGAGACGCAAGATATCCAAGATATTGTCGATCTCTATCGAGAAGAAAAAAAGTTGGGTAGATCTATCACCAAACAGCAATTAGAAAAAAATGAACCAGCTCTCGATTTGCAGAAGAGTGTTTCATTAAATGATGTTGCAAATAATGCTGTTGTTTTTCATGGTAAGGCTTCTGTTACAAGTGGGGTTACATTTAAATTACTGACGCCTGCTGCACAATCTTGGCGCTCACATATCTCCCGTGATATTCATCTTTATGGTGTTGACACATGTGCACCCCGTCAAAAAGCAAGATTAAATGATCAAGAATGGCCCTGTGGTGCGGTTACAACGGCTTGGCTTGTCACCAAAACACTTGGGCAGGATTTATCCTGTAAACAGGCTTTGATGCACAATGGTGTTTATTATGCGCAATGTTTTGTTCAAGGGGTTGATTTAGCTGAGGAAGGTCTTAAAGAAGGTATGTTGGTACTCTCAAAAGAGGGGAAAAATCCTATTCCAGCCCAGTATCATCATGCGGAAGAAAAAGCACGTGGCAATAAGATTGGTCTTTGGTCGAGTGATTTCACTGAACCTTTAAAATGGCGGCGAGATAATGGATCCTATAACCCCTTTGCTAGTCCATGATTGGTTTTAACGAACATATTTACTTAAATTTTTATAGAGAAAACTTTATCAATAAAATTGTACCAAATCGTAGAGCAAATTTGAATAAACGGTGAGATTATTTTCGTTTAGGAAGTAAATGGATGGTACTTCCCTTTTCAAGGGAGGGTTGCTTTCAAAATCGCTTCTCTATTTTTACTTATGTGTTTTATAAAAGCAGGAAAATGTCATTGTTGGTGGCAAAGCATTTTTGAGTATTTGTGTTTGAAGGAGAAAGTGAGGCGATAAAAAACGCTCAAGAAACGGATTTCTAGAGCGGTGTTGATAAAAGTAAAAAATAAACAGACCCCAAAATGGTGTAACGTTTGATATAACGGATAAAATCTTTCACAATGCCTTAAAAGAATTCATAGCAAAAGTTTTTTCATCAGAATTTTTGTCTTCAGGATTGGATCACGTTTTTTACTTCTTTAAAAGTGATCAATCTGTTGCATTCCTTGAAAAGCTTTCATAATTATCTGCTTTTAAATTCAGACTTCCAAATGATGGATGGATTTCAAATAGACTCTACACGAAGAAATCTTCGTAAAATGATTTGCATTGCTGATTGTTTTCTATATATCACAAAACGTTTCTATTTAGGCCTCGATGGAGGAACAATAATCAACATACAAATAGGTAAAAAGAGCTCATACTTTTTTGTTATGGCTGCATAGTCCATTGATCGTGAGATTTAAGTATTATAATGCTCATAGGCTTTCTATAGGGCTAGGGGCGATGCCTATTGCAATGTAACTATTTGAAATCAGTTGAACAAAAGCATTAATGCGCCTTCTGATTTCATCGTTTGTATTCAGTTTGGGCTCTTTCCCTTCTCATTGTATTTTATGACAAACTCATACGATGGCTATTGTGAGCTCTTCTTGCGTTATTTTACTCAGAGTATTCACTTTGAAAGCAAGCAAGTGATAGTGAGGCTGTATTCTCATACAGTGTGAAAATTCAACCCTCATTTGGGGGGATGATATTAACAGATAAGGTATTTAAAGAGGAGTAAAATGAAAAAAATTATTTATTATGCATGACTCTATTATTCGTCGTGGGGTGTGAAAAACCTATAGCGTAGAAGATTTAAAAAAAGATGCAAAATTAAGAGAAGAATGGGGAACGAAGTGTTCTCTTTCAGGACAAGCTGTTAAGGAATCTAAAAATTGTCAAAATGTCTTACAAGCAGATACTGAAATGTTTTTCTCGCCAAAGCTTGATGCTCTAGACCGTGGTCATGTATTTTAATAAATACATATTACTCAACAGTAAAGTGTGATATAAAAATTCTAAAATAAAGAAGTTACGGCTCAACGAATGCTCGCTTCTTCAATTGTTATAGCGGATTTTTTTATCATTTTTCATCTTTCAGATGAGCTCCCCAAATCATATTCGCAATCCTATTGTTTGTTTCATCTTTGTTAGATTGAGGATTATGATCATGAGAAAACAGGATAGCATTGTCTTATAGAAACATCTCTTAAGGTATCCAAGCCTATTTTGCGACGCTGTTCGTAAAGGGGTATAAGGGTAAATCCATTGAGCCCCCCATCTTTACGCTTCATAACGGAATAAGCCGGCACCATCATTATATTTGCCAGCCCCCAATGTTGCGACAGATCTTGCATTAAGACGGTTCGTTTGAGGCATTTTTAATTCTTACTTAATAGTTTTTATCCATACGCCTCTTCCCACTTGTAACCTGCAAGAGATATAGTTTTGGTTGATTCAACATGGAACAAGTCTGAAATGAAAGAATCTTACGATATTCTGGATTCTCATTCAACATGTAAAACAATAAATTTTCTTTATAAATCAATGTTTTGCCTTATGATAGAGTTGGTGTAGCATTGAGATTTTAGAGGGAAAATATGCCTTTAAGACTTTATAACAGATACTAAGTCTTTAATAGCAGGTATATTAAATGTACATCATTTAAAATAAATAGAGCGTCCATAGCGAAAAGGGGGCCACTCTTTAAATACAGATAAATACTTATTCTGTTGTGCTGTAAAACGCTATTGTTTGCGGGTGTGGTGATATAAGACATAAAACTTTATACATGGGGTGTTTTGATAAGAGAGTGTGATGAATATTCAAGGGAGGGCTTGTTTATATAATTTTGTGAAAGGAACCATATGAAATGGGAAGCTGAGAAGGAGCTATTTTTGAAAAGGCGGATCGTTTATCAACCGGTTTGAGGAGGGGGGGGCATCCTTTTGGGGTGTGGGGAGAAAGACAAGAATAGGGTGTGTAGCACTTTATAGCTATGCTTTTAAAGCGTTTTAATTTTGATCACAAATTAAGTTTAAAATCGCTTTCTGCTTGACAGATGTGAGGACTCTAAAACTTTTTAAAAGCAAATATTCCTCTTTGCTCGAGGCGATTTCATCATAATGGTACGGGGTGTTGTCTTTTTTGATGATATCAGTGTAAAAAAAGGCAAGTGGAACATTCAAAATATCGGAAATTTCCTTTAAACGTCCTGCGCTCACGCGATTTAAGCCTTTTTCATACTTTTGGATTTGTTGAAAAGTGACACCTAAATGATGCCCTAATGTTTTTTGAGACATTTTTAGCACTTTTCGCCTAAAGCGAATTTTTTTGCCTACAAAAAGATCAATATTAAGATTTTGAGCTTGCATTTCCCCCCTCCAGGTGCGAGCGCCCTCGCATTGGTATTCCGGGAGCTTGAAAACACTGAACCCTAGTCAGCATTTTGCTTTTAGTGCTTGGAGCACCTGGACATAGCAAAATCTCCCGGAATTCCGGGATACCCACATAGTGGGTTTATTTTTACGCTAGGGTTTCGGGTTTTCAAGACCCCTTTTGATCGTTGCGTATGCGATCAAAACATTTTTCGATTCATAAAGTAATTTTAGGAGATTGGCAATAAAAATAGTTTTTCTTGAGACGGATAGATTTTTTTAAATAGGAGGTTGTTTGCCTTTCAAAGTTTTAAGGTTTGCTTACTCAACTCATGACATCAGATATGCATTTTACGAAGGTAAACCTTGGTTTTTAAGCTCAAGTTACCGCTTACGGTGCTGTCCTTAACCAATAATCAAAATGATTTGTTTTGATGCGTCTGAGATATCATGATGATAGGGGAAAGCTTTTATGAGTAAAGAGCCCTCATGCAAAATAAACTCAAAACATTATAGATCTTATTGTTGTATATTCACATGTTTGTTTTAGAAGATATTTCTCAATGTTAGCGCCTATTTTACAATGGTGCTTCGTAAAGTATATAGCGTAAAAGCCTCTATAAATGGGATAAAAGCTATATTGCTATCTTTACTGAAAAAAAGATGCTCGGACGGCACATACTCTCTGCCAGTTCAAAATATTACGACAGTTTTTGCCTTTGAAAGGGAGCCTAAGAGCTATTTTTTCTTTCTTCACGTGTTTTTATCTGTACGCTCTCTGCTTATAATATGTAAGCGAATAGGTTTTGATTGATTCAATATAAACAAATTTGAAATGAGAAAATATATTGGGCTTTCTCATGATGCATGTTTTTAAGAGGGGGATACGTTTATTTTCTCAGTGAAGAATTTGAGTATTTTAGATAAAAAACTCTATCAACGTCGTTGTTGTTAGAATTAAAATTTTTATGAGAAAAATAGCATTGGGGAATGATAAGCTTTTGCTATCAAGCATTTTAGAATTTTGCACAACTTAATGATAACTTAGTTATTTTATCATTTCTTATGATCTCTATAGACGATAAAAAGTTGGGATATGGTTTGAGAAAGCAGATGACACAAGTATTATCTTTCGGTAAGTAATTTTGAAGTAAAAGACAGCTTTAAATGACAAATAGAGATAGGTGCACCATGAATGAAGTTACCCATATTGAGACTATTATAGCGCATTATGATGCTGTTTTTTGTGATGTGTGGGGTGTTGTGCATAACGGTGTACATGCATTTGAACCAGCGTTGAAGGCGTTGTATAAAATCCGACAAATGGGAAAAACTGTCATTTTATTGACCAATTCTCCTCGGCTACGGGAAGATGTTGCTGCTCAATTACAAAGTATGAATGTTCATAGCGACTATTATGATGCCATTATCACTTCAGGGGATGTAACGCGCGATCTTATTCTGACTGCTCCGCGTAAAGTTTTTTTCATTGGTCCACAGCATGATTTGGTGCTGTTTGAAGGGTTAGAGTGTGAATTTGTTGAAGAATGGGAGGCTTCTGTTGTCGTCTGTAGCGGTTTTCTTGAAGATTTTGACGAAGAACCCTCTGCTTATGAGGAGATGTTTCGTCGCATGCGGTCGCGGAATTTACCTTTTATTTGTGCGAACCCAGATGTGATTGTCCATTATGGAAATAAAGAATTTTGGTGCGCTGGTGCATTGGCTCGTCTTTATCAACAATTAGGGGGGGAGGTGCGCATTGCTGGAAAACCTCACGCGCCTATTTATGAATGTGCCTTTGAAAAACTTCAAAAAATACGGGGAACAGTAGAAAAAAGTCAAGTTTTAGCTATTGGTGATGGTCTTTTAACGGATATTAAGGGGGCGGCTCATTTTGGTCTTGATGCCCTTTATATTATGGGGGGGATTCATCATTATGATTATACGCAAAATGGTGTGGTTGATAAGCAAGCTTTGCATTCTTTTCTTGAACGTCATGGTTATAAACCACAAGCAATCATGTGGGCACTTCAGTAATGACTAATTTTTTGCGTCTTCAGGGAATTCATATGTTTCCCTCGGCTTGGCGGGGAGCAGTGTTGGCACTTGGAAATTTTGATGGTGTTCATTGCGGACATCAGGTGGTGTTGCAAAAAGCGCTTGATTTCGCCCGTATAAAAAAGAAACCAGCAGTTGTTTTAACGTTTGAACCCCATCCAAGAAGTTTTTTTCAACATTCAGCTCCTGTCTATCGTTTGACAGAGGCAGCTGAAAAAGCTGAAATTTTTAAAACCCTTGGTTTTGACGGCGTGATTGAACAGCCCTTTGATGCACAGTTTGCCGCTCTTTCAGCGGACGAATTTATTAAGTCGTTTTTAAAGGAAGTTTTTGATGTTTCAGTTGTGGTGACAGGCGAAAATTTTCAATTTGGTCATCAGAAAAGTGGAAATGTACATCTTCTTTGCCAAAGGGGAGAGAAATATGGATTTGAGGTTGTGCAAGTTCCTTGCGTTGCTCGTCCTCAAGAGTCACAATCTTTGATCATTTCCTCGAGTTTTATTCGGCAACTTCTCTCACAAGGGGAAGTGGACAAAGCAGCCCATTTGTTAGGGTATCACTATCGGATACGCTCCAATATTATTCAAGGTGAAAAACTTGGACGTCTTTTGGGATTTCCTACCGCTAATCAAATGTTGCCTCCCCAAGTTCGTTTGGCTCATGGTGTTTATGCGGTACGTTTGCGTCGTGCGAACGGTGTTTTGTATGATGGTGTTGCAAGCTTTGGTTGTCGTCCAACGGTTGTTAAGGATGGGGCGCCCCTTTTGGAAACCTATTTGTTTGACTTTAACGACGACCTTTATGGGGAAAGCTGTATCGTTTCTTTTTTCCAGTTTTTGCGAGGACAAGAAAAATTTGATGGGCTTGAACCTTTGATTGCGCAAATGCATCGTGATGAAAAAAAAGCAAAAGAAATTTTAAAGACAGTACAACCATTATCAACGTTGGATAGGCTGCTTACTTTTAAAAATATGTCCTAAACTGATCTGAAAAAGAGAGAAGAGCTGTAAAAATAGCACTTAAAGTGATTATAATCACAAAGATATATTCCAAAACATCGTGGAATATATGTTTTTTCCGTTGTTGAGAGGGAGAATCGAATATCTGAAGATCTGATTTTGGCATCATTTTTTTCAAAGTTAACGTTATGGTTTTTGTTGTCATTCAAAACTTTACTGCTTGTTTCTTTCTGATCCGTTAAAACTCGTCATAAAAGATGCAGTAAAGAATAAGCAACCAGCCTATTTAGCAATAATAGATGTGAAGAAGGAGAAAGGCTGTTTTTAAAATTTCTTGCGATTTTAAGCTTATAGTTTGATAAAATTTAATTGATGACTTTTTTTATTTTAAAAGGTTATTGTTTCTTTTTTCTAATTTGGCTTATTATGTCATTTATGCCGTATCATCGTTTATGATGAGAGTTGGTTCGTGTAACCTTACGCATGTGATATTTTGTATTATGTAATGAATATTTTTACAAAAGTTTTGTTTGTCGAGTCTTGTGAAGAAGATTAGTGGTCAGCAGCAGTTTTCGTGCTAACCAATCACGTAAACGAGAATGAAGCTGCTGGAAAATGCTTTAAGTTTCGTTTCTCTTGTATATTGTGATGGGGAATGCATATTAAGGAGACTGCGATTGATTGTAGATAAAAGAAATCATTGCGAGAAAGCAGGTGTATTGTTTCAAAATTTCTAATGCTTTTGATGGATAAAGGCACAATTTTGTTGTCGTAACACGTCAATCTTTCAGATTTTCAAGTTAAAAACTATCCATATATTTCCTTTGTCTTTCACAAATGTAACGCCTATAATGCAAAGGAAAGACAGTCTTGTAAGGATATGAAAACACAAAGCCAATAATGTTTTGTTGTTTTTTGATAGAAATATTGGATAAAAGTTAGAACATCTTTCCAATCTATGTTCGGTCTATTCATGACTTTATGGTGTTGTTTTTCTCATAAAACTTTTTGTTTAGCGATTCTCAACGCGAGCAGTATGTTTGAGATAAGGATTAAGGCGCTTTAGTGCTCTCTCTACTGTTACAGCTTTTGTATACCAGATGGGGAGAGTCTATTGCTATATTCATTTGGATAATCTCTGAAATCAATCTACAGCCTTATTGGGGAAAAATATGAAGTTATCAAGGGGAAAATCAGTCCAGATGACAGTCTTTTTACATTCGGGTTTGCCACTTTCAAAAGGGTCCAGAGCAATATCTCTTAAATCATGAAAATAACAGCTTCAGGCTTTTGTTGTTCTTTGAATAGGATATCACGTCCCACAGGTAAAATAAAATGCTGGAATATCCTTGTTTTGCTAATTTATGCACTTCTTTTAAAGAAATATCTCTCAACGCTTCTCATATTCATTTTCATGATGGCTCTCATGAATGGTATCATACAAGTTTCGTTGAGCGCTATCATCTTTATGCCTAATAAAAGAGCAATCCGACACCATCCGTTATATTGACAAGCCTTTAGTGTTGTACAGTCTAGGCTATTTGAGAGCGCTTATGAGAGTTTTTTCTTAACTCGTTTTATTTCACACGAACACTTCCTGCTTGTGACATGCAAGAAACACGCTTTTGATTGCTTCAATATAAATAGGCTTGAGAGAATCTTACGGTATTAGGATTTATCATTCAACGTGCAAAATAATTAATTGTTATAAATCAATATGTTGTAGTTAACCATAGATTATGGCTTACGGCTTTTTTTATAAAATACTCTGCATGCCTTTTATTCGGAATATAGGGTTTTCTTAGTGGTTTTACTGTCGTTTTAGGTGTCTGTGGCGTACGAATGAGTTCGTATTGGTAAAGGAAGAGAAAAAGAAGGTGGAGCAGTGATAAAAGGTGAGGTGAAAATAATTTTCTTCGATCATCATATGAATTTTCACGCATTTTTATGGCTTCGGGTGTGTATGCTTGTTGTATATTGAGGAGCAAAGCTTGCTTGTAGAGTTTTATGAAGTGGCAAGCCAAGGGAAAGGCGCAAGACAAAGATTATTGACAGATTGTTTTTTACAAATCGATGCGTATTTAAGAATCTTCGTCTTTTAAGGTGCGGAGGAAATGTGCGAACCCTCTGTTTAAAGACGCGCTAAACGATAAAGATGCAGCGAGCGTGATCCGTGATGACAATAGGCAAGAAGAGGCAGAGAGGCTGTTTTTAAAATTGTTTGCATGGCTTCAACAGCTGACTTTTCTATAGTTGGAGGAGAAATGGGAATGTGATAGGCTTTTATGCCATATTCATTTGCGACCGTTTTAATGCTAGAAAAGTCAGGTTGATGGAGCTCTTCGTGATCGGGGCGGTTACAGATAATTGTTTTAAAACCAGCTTGTGCCAATGTTTTGATATTTTCTATGCTAATTTGGGCGCTGATAAAAATATCAGGTTCAATTTGTTGTAAATTCATTTTTGTTTATTCCCAATTGCACGATCTTCACGATACCCTCTGGTCTGGTATATAGAAAGAACATAATGAAGGTAAGTTTTTCAGTGGCATCTTAACAAAAATATTCTTTTTGTCGAGAAAATCTATTTGGGAAAAATGAGCTGTAAGATGCAAAATATCTCACTCCGCAACATGTTCGTTATGCGATCTTATGAAAGACGGATGTTTGGTCTTTATGGATAATCTATAGTGTTTACTCAGCATAGACATTTCATTGTGTTGTTTGTTTACGCGTTTGCTAGAGGTACCCTTATTTCTCTTAAGCCCATTTTACTCTGTCGAGCGTCAAAGAGTATAAAATTCATGGATCACCACCCTTTTTATGCTTATGAAGAAGGAAGTCGGTACCATTGTTATATTTGCCAACCTCCAATATTGTAATAGTTCTTGGTACTTGAGATTCTGCATAAGAAGCATTTTAAATCCTTTCTTGTACAGTTTTTACCCACACGCCAGCCCTGATTGTACGTACAAGAGATATGATTTTGATTAATTTAATATAAGAGGCATGAAATGAGAGAATCTTCCTGATTTCGGCTCTCTCATTCAACGTGCAAAACAATGAATTCTCCTTATAGTTTGTTGTATATTCAGAGTGGAGCTTGTTTGTAGAGTTGCATTAAGTGGATTGCATGAAGGGAGAGTCCCAAAAGGCCAGTGCAAAATAAGAAGCTGGATCATTTACAGCGCATTGTTTACAGATCGACATGGATTTAAGAATCTTCGTTTTAGGGTGGGGGGGGAAGAAGAGCATGCCTCTTTTAAATTTATTTTGTTATTTTCAAGAATATCATCTTCATAATGTTTTGCTCATGTTAAAGAATATTATAAAAAATTGCGGGCTATTATTATTTATCCTGAAAATGGGAGAAATGATTATTTTGCACGTATTGGATGCTTGTTTCTTTTATTACTTTCAGTATAATCGTAAAAACGATAATACTGAAAGGCGTAATGGATGATCATTGGACTTTTGAATCAAAAGGGAGGTGTCGGAAAAACGACGTTGAGTGTTAATCTTGCTGCCAGTTTTGCACGTACTGGTACACGGGTATTGCTTATTGATGTTGACCCACAGGGAAGCGCATTGGATTGGGCTGCTGCGCGTGAAGATGCACCTTTGTTTTCGGTTATTGGTTTACCGCGTGCAACGGTTCACAAAGAGATTACACAGATTGGTCATGGTTATGATCATATTATTATCGATGGTCCTCCGCGTGTAACTGATCTTGCTCGTAGTGCTCTTATGGCTTCGGATTTGGTGCTTATCCCTGTTTTGCCTAGTCCCTATGATATTTGGGCAGCGGATGGAATTGTAAAGCTGATTGACGAAGCACGTGTTTATAAAGAAAATCTCAAATCTGCTTTTGTTATTAATCGTAAAATCGTCAATACAGCGATAGGGCGTGATGTGAACGAAGCTCTTGGCATATACCCCGTACATGTTCTTTCTTCTAGCGTTGCGCAGCGTGTGATTTTTGCAGAAGCAGCAGCACAGGGGAAGGCGGTTTATGAAGTTGATAAGCAAGGACCAGCAGCAGCAGAGATTGAAGCGGTTGCAGCGGAAATCAAGGAGTTAGCACGATGAATAAAAAAATTAAAATCGGCACAAAAC
This sequence comes from Bartonella sp. AP88HLJMH, assembly GCF_042195605.1. NCBI lineage: Bacteria > Pseudomonadati > Pseudomonadota > Alphaproteobacteria > Hyphomicrobiales > Bartonellaceae > Bartonella > Bartonella sp. AP88HLJMH. Next base: position 54,161 of record NZ_JBHIOR010000011.1, read on the forward strand.
CAACGAATAAATCAATCCCTTTAACAGCGGATGCATGGGTAGGAAGCCACAAAGGGAGCATGAGTGGAGGTATGAAGCGCCTCACGATTGATATACCAGAAAGTTTGCATCGGTTGATTAAGGTCAGTTGTGCAAGTCGTGGAACTAAAATAGCTGATGAGGTCCGCGAATTGCTTTCACAAAAATACGGAAAAGTGTAAAAAATGATACGATAATTTCGTTGCTTTGAATGCTTTTTCTAGAGATGATATTGATTGTTTTTATACGAAGTTAATAATAAAAGCGCTCTTCCTTTTTCACGATGGTTGCTTCATTCAAGTTGTTTTTCATAAGGTTCTGTATTATCTCATGAAAGAGCTATGAGTTTGCGAAAAATTCTCCGTTTCAAACTTTTCCCTATAAATGTGATAATCATCATACTACTTGTGATCTTATCCGCTAGATGAATAGATAAGTTTCTTCTTCCATAAAAATTATCTTGATAATGATTTAAAACATCAGGTTATTTTTTTGTTTATTTTACTTAATACATGCGTAAATAATGTAATTAAGAGTAGCGTTGATTATTTTTTTCTGTTATGCAGCAATCCGTTTTATTAAATTATATTCATGTTTATAAAGGGGGGGACAAAAATAAGTAAAATTTACTGATATTGACGCGCTATAATTTTTCCTAATAAACAAAAGAAGTCATTGAGTATATTATAGAAAATATTTCTTACATTTATATGATTTTATAGTCTTAAATAGTTAATGCCAGTTGTAATGGTACGCAAGGCAATAGGCTTTTTTCTTCAATTGGAATGTATAAGATCGCTTTTTTAGCATTTCTATTGGCTTTTAAAAAGTACAGGGGGACTTAAAGCTTTCTTTCTTTTCCGGTGGTTTAGAAATGATAAGAGCGCAATTAGTTGATTAAAAGCTGTATTCTTTCGTTTGCAGAGAATTTGCAATGGATATAGGCATGACGAATTTTGGGTAAGATATCGTGCTGCTTCTCGTTACCAAAAGGTTCTTGAAGGAAAAGAAATGATTAAAAAGCTTTTTGAGAATGTCAAGATATCAGAATTTTTGCTGAAGTTTTAACACTTCAAATACAAAGAGCTGCCGTGCAGATAATGTTACAAATGCAAGTCTGATAAATGAAAGGCAGTTTTCATGATTTAACATGTTTGCGTTGGAAGTGTACGTATTTGCAAAGGAAAGTAGACGCAAGGTCACAATATAGGAGGGGATGTGAACCCAAAGATATTGTTAATAAAATATTCGCGTACAGAAGTGGATTTTAAAATTTTTGAAAATGCACAATGAACCGAATGTACAATTTTAATCGGGTGCTAAATTGTGTCCTAAACTTTGTAAATTTGAAAAAGGGGAATTTATTGATGAATAAAGCCATTATTATAGCATTGCTGGTTTGTACTGGACTTTTCGTTGCTGGTTGCGAAAAAACTTACAGCGTAACGGAATTTAAGAAAGATCCCAAATTACTCAATCAGTGGTTAGAGAAATGTTTTATTGCAGGAAGTTTTGATTCAAAAAATTGTAAAAACGCAGAACAAGCTGAATTAGAAACTCGTAAAAAATGGGGAATTTTTGGCTCTGGAAAGGACGACCAAGAAAAAACTGAAGATAAAAAGGAAGGGAATTAAATTATGAATAAAGTCATTATTACAGCATTGCTGCTTTGTACTGGACTTGCCGTTACTGGTTGTGAAAAAACTTATAGTGTAAAAGAATTTAAAACAAATGAAAAATTATACGAGGAATGGGCAAAGAAATGTGAGAACGATGATTCACCGCTCAAATCCTCTCAAAATTGTAAAAACCTTCGACAAGCATATGTAGAACTTTTTTTAAGGCCCTAAATTGTGTCCTAAACTTTGTAAATTTGAAAAAGGGGAATTTATTGATGAATAAAGCCATTATTACAGCATTGCTGGTTTGTACTGGACTTGTCGTTTCTGGTTGTGAAAAAACTTATAGCGTAGCGGAATTTAAGAAAGATAAAACATTACTCGAAGAGTGGGCAAAAAAATGTGAAAAGCTGGATCAATCTTCTATGGAGAAATCTAAAAATTGCCAACATGCCAGACAAGCATATATGGAACTTATGTTTGGCATTCATTAAAAACATACAGTTCAATAAATAAGGAATTTTTAAGTTCTTGATTCTATTACATTTTTAGGCTCTCTCTAACTTTTAGAGAGTCTTTTTATGGCTTCAAGAATTAGTCGTTTACGATCAGTACTCTTTGTGTAAACGGATGCTATACTGTCATTTGTTCAGCCCAAAAGTGCTTTCAATTGTAGATAGTATTGCCTCCCAATGAGTTGTTATGTGTTACTGCTAATTTTTTTATGTTTTGGTTACATGTATTTAAAATATGAGATTAATCTATCTTTGGGGTGTTTTTTTTTGCGTTTATCACAAATAAATGTTTCATCACACTAAGATCGTCTTTAAGTGTTGCGGCTAATTTCGGAAAAATTAGGAGGAAACATTTGTTTGGAAATTACGTTCTCTGTTTTAATAAAGAGAAAAACATTCTGAATAGAATTATTATCGTTTCATACTCAAATGTTTTTCTCAAACTATTTTTAAAAAATTTCTTTTGATTTGAGAATATTATAACATTCGTTAAGTTGTGAGACAGTTTTGCTAGGATGGTTTTGCCGGATGTATGAGGAATTGAGCGTCCTCCACACCTTTTCATTTTTCCCCTTCTCTTTTCTGAGTTTGCAAGGTTTTCCCTTGTTATGTTTTATCTTAATTGTGTCGTAATATTATCATGTTGAGCGGTGGAGCTCATATAAAACTTTACGTATGAGGTGTTTTTTGTTCTCGAGTGTGTGATGAATGTTTTTTGAATAACACTTTGATTTATAAAAATAATTTAATTATTTTATACTGAATAAAGATCTCGAATATAGTAAGATTCTCTTATTCCAAATCTGTTCTAGGTTGAATCAATTAAAACCATCTGCTTGCACGTTACAAGCATGGAGAGCCGTGTGGATAAAAACTGTTGAAGAAAGAAGTAAAAATGCCTCTTATGAACGATCTCAAGTGCTAAAGATTGTTGCAACATTTGGGGCTGGAAAAGTGTGTGATGCTGCTGGTTTATTTTCTCATAAGGGTAAAGATGGTGTTCAATAGATTTATTATAAGCTTCATGAAATATTATCCTTTAGAATTGTGATATGCCCTGAAGGGGAAATTTACTCAATAAAGAGACAAATTATTTACAGATCATATCTGATAGAAAATTTCGTTTTTTAAGGTGGGAGTGAAGTTAAGATTCAAGATAGCGTGAAAAGACGGACACTGATGGTTAAAAATGCATACAAAAAGCAGAGTTTATACTCAAATAGTTGCAAGCGATGTTTGAAATTGGGTGTGTGGTTTATCTGTAGAATTAAAATTCTGCTTTGCTCTTATGTGAAATTAAGATGCTCATTTGCACAGATTATAAAAAGCCAAAAGAGTATGCTTAGTATATTTCTATTACGAGAACTAAAATAACAACAAAAGCATTGATGGTGATAATCAAGGTTGAATAAAGCATAGCGGCTTTTACGAGATCAGCCATAAAAACCTCTTTCTGTTCTTTTTGAGGTGATTTTATGAATAACAATATGTTACAATCTGTAATATATGCTGATACAACATATTCGGCAAGCTTAAAATCGTTCCTTTTTTTATAAAAGCTTAAGGAGTTGGAGTATTGTGAATCCTAAAAAAGAAAGCTTTAAAAGGACTATTGATTGATTTTGTAAGTTTTGTGTTGCTGGAAACTTTTTTATCCTGTTATGCTATAAAGCACTGTCATTTATAACGGTAATATAAGACATATAAGTTTTCTTGGAACGTTTAAGTATTTTTTAGTGTACGATGAATATTCGTAGGTTTATTTGTTGAGTCTTTCGTTTAAGTGAATCAGATGAGGGGAAAGTCAGGAGAAGATCGTTTGACAAAAATTCGGACTGCGTACAGAGCCGATTGAGTTAAGATCTTAGTCCTTTAAGGTGAGCGGCGGAAGATAAAAATGTTTTCTGATCGTTTATCTCATAGCAAGATTGGTTAATGCTGCTCTAATGGGGCATGTTTTGCACAAAAGTAAAGAACGCTCCAAAAGAAATATACTTATGTTGTATATTAGTATATTTGTATTGCATATTTATGTACTTGTTTTAAAGAAATATCTCTTAACGCACACGAAAGACATTTTACGATGACATTCGTAAATGGTATAACGGTAAATGTGAATAGTATAACAGTAAAGCTCTCGTGAAATAATATAAACTTTGAATAATATAAAAATCTATAAAATGCTATCATCTTTATACTTATGAAAGAGCAAGTCACAATCATCGTACGTTTGCTTCCAATGTTTATTATAGTTCTTGGCATTTGCTAAGGTTCATAAGAAGTCTTTTTCTTTCAGCGTATTTTATCAACACATCAGGGCGTTGTTTGTGATGTGCAAGCAAGTGATTTTAATTTATTCAACATGGAATAGATTTGAAATGTGATGATTATGAAAGAGAAGAGCTGCATTTAAAAGGTTGAAAACGAGAGAAAGATCGTAAACAAAAATTGTACCTTGATTATAAAATGATTGTTTCTCTGTTTTTATACCAGTAGCACATGTAAAGTCGCGATATTAAGAGCAAACTGTGTTATGGAATGAAATAATCTGTAAGAAGATGCTGTGAAAATTCTGAAAATATCAATGGGGGGAGCGTTAAGCATTATGCATTGGATAATATTTTGATTTATAGATGATAATCTATCGTTATTCAACTTGAATTAGATTCCTTAATACTGGAAATTTTTCATTCCAAATCTGTTTCGTGGTGAATTAACCAAAACAACGTCTTTTGCAGTTACAAGCAGGGAGCTCCCATGCGCAGAGAAATTGTACAAGAAAGGCCATGCTTTATGAACCGTCTCAAGTGCCAAGGGTATCAGAACATAAGGGGTTAGAAAAATATGTGATGGTGCTGGCTTGCTTCTTTTATTAAGCGTAAAGATGAAAAGTGCTCAATGGATTTTATACATGTCATGGAAGATTTATCATTATACCATTGATGGGCCGCGGTGCGAAATAGGCTTGGGTGCACTTAAGAGATATTTCTTTAAAACAAGCGCGTAAATATGCGATTGAAGACGTATCGAACTGATTGGCTAAGAAACTCTTGAAAAGGTTCAAAAAATCTTATATAGTCGTTCATTGCAAAGAAAAGCGAATGATAATTTAAAAAAGGAAGATTGATGGCTGTTTAGCTATTTGAAGGTGTCTTTTTTTTATATTGCTGTATGGCTGATCTGTTCAAAAGAACATTCTTTTTGTGTTTTATGCGAAATACTGCATGTGTGCAGAACGAGCATGGGAGAGGGGGGTGTCCTTTTGAATGGGTGCAAACTGATCTTGCCGGGCGCCATCTTATGGGGTGCAGGAAGGTATACAAGTTTAAGTGCAGAGAGAGCCATAAGGTTATGGAGGGTAAAGTGCTTCTATCAGTAAAATGCTGAAATTTTTAATGGGCTTACGTCCTTATATGCTGCAAGATGGGCTGCGGTTTTTTGTCGGCAGATATTTTTTGTGGCTGAAGTTGTCGTGAAAGCATTGTTATTTTCTGTTGAAGATGAGCTCGTGATAAAATCGGCAAGGCGAAATAGACAGAGCAAATATGGAAATTTCGATATTGCTGTAAGGTTTAAGTCTATAGCGTTTTTATGGATTAGTATAGCCGCAATGATGGTTTTGGAGCAAAGCAAGAAAAATATTTGAGAGAACGCGTTGAAAGTTGAAGTGGTATACGCTTTGAAGGATTGTCGTGCTGTTGTTTGAGCAATGTTTGCACCACGAGCTTGGTTGAGTGTATCAGCATTGAAGAGAACCTGTTTAATCTTCCTCATTTGAAAGTAAGATTGAACAATAGTGTTGAAGGGGAAGTAAAAATGTCTGTAGTGCAATATGGTGATGATAGTTTTGCGGCAAAAGCAAAAGTTCTTGATAACAACCTTATTGATCGTGATTGGGCGATGACAAAATTTGTTGCTGCTGTTAAAGGATTAGCTCAAGTTGTTGATTATGAAAGCAATATGCTAGAGAGTAGTGGTGTTCCAGATTACGAAGAAATAAATTTGCGTAAAATACGTGGTTTGCGTGATCTTAATAAATCCATGAGTGATGTGAAGCGCTATATGAATCAAGATATTGAGCATGAGGTTGAAAGTTTGTTGTCTGATTTACAAGAAAAATTACAGCGTAATAGTGAATTACTTCAAACACATTTAAATGCAGTTAATGATCTTTCTAGAGCTATACAGCTATCTGGACGTGCAAAAGAAATAGAGGAATAAATTCAAATCTGATTAATACGGGCTGTTCTAAGTAATGACAATGATTAGGTAGGGCAGTTGATTTAGATAAATAGTGCGTTTAGTGAGTAGACTTGTTTTAAGTGCATTTGGATATTTAAATTATTATCCTGATGTACTGTAAAATGCTGTTCTTAAAACAATGTCTTTTAAGGTGTCGTGATGTGAACCGCATGCTGTGGGAAGCTGGCTGGAAGAGGACTAAGAGAAGGCGGATTATTTACAGAGAATTGTTTGCAGACTAAGTCAGTAGGGAGCTTCATTTTTTAGTTTAGGGAGAGGCGCGATCAAGAGAATATTTAGACCAGCCTGTGATGCCTTAAAAACAGCTTCCTTGGGGTGTGGTAATGTAAGGTTTATACATTGAGTCTTTTGCTTGCATTTAGCAGATCTGGCAGCGACTTACTCTTCCTTGCTTTAAGGCAAAGTACTATCAGCGCTGGAGTGTTTCACGGCCGAGTTCGGGATGGGATCTGGTGCGTTCACTCCGCCATAACCACCAAGTCAGCAAAAAGCATGAATGATGAAGAGTATGTGATGAATATTGCCTATAAGCTTCATGGAATATTGTCCTTTAAAGTGTGGTGATATGACGCGGTTCGTTGTTTAAATCTATATGCTTGAGATAAAAATTAAAGCGGTTTATTATTTCCTTCTGCTGTTTTTAGTTTTTGTATGTCAGATTGGAGAGAGCATCCAGATCTGAGTGGATATAGTGCGTATATCTTTGTTGGCGTAATATTTGAAATGGGGAGGCAATCTCATTGGGAAAGAATAAAGAGGTAGAAATCAGCTTCCCTCTGTTCCGCCGTTCTTTAATTTAGCTTTATGTCTTTCAAAAGTATCTAAAGCACTATCTGTTAAATAATGAAGATTCCGCATTGTTTCACGCTTTTTTTATTGTGTTTTTTACTGCGGGCATGTCCTTCATGCACGACAAAATACTCAAAATAGAATGGATTTGTTATTCCTAATTCACGGCCTTGTTTTAAAGAGATATCTAAGCTCTCAAGTCTATTTCGTGATGGTGTTTGTGGGGCGGCGCAACGACATCTTTGATGCAACGGTGCTTGTGAATGGTATAATAAGAAAGTTCCCATCGAAATAATATAAAATCTATAGTGCGCGACCATCTTTATGCTTAATAAAAGAGCAAGTTGATATTGTTATATTTTTCAACACTGTCATATTCTTTGTTTGATCCCAATGTTGCTACAGCCCTTGGCACTTGAGATAGTTCATTAGAGGCATTTTTAATCCTTTCTTAATAGTTTTTTATCCCTATGGCTCTTCCCCCTTGTCACTTGTAAGAGATATGGTTTTTGTTGATTCAACATGGAACAGGTCTAAAATGAAAGAATCTGACGATATTCTGGATTCTCATTTAACATGGAAAACAATTAATTGTCTTTATAAATCAATATCTTGTCTTATAATGGAGCTGCTGTAGCATTGAGATTTTAGAGGAAAAACTTGCCTTTAAGAATTTATACCAGATACTAGTCTTTATAGCAGGTATATTAAATGTACATCATCTAAAATAAATGGAGCGTCCACAGCGAAGAAGGGGCTGACTTTTTTTAAATCGGCATAAATGCTTATTCTGTTGTGCTGTAAAAACATCATCGCTTGAGTTGTGGTGATAATATAAGACATAAAATTTTATGCATGGGGTATTTTGATGAGAGAATGTTATGGTATTTAGTTTTTTATTCAATATGCAAAAGAAATATTATAAGTCAAAATCTTCTTTGATGTGATAATGATTTTTGAGAATTAAAAAAATATATAAATTTAAATAAAAAAGCAGCACTTTGTGCTGCTTTTTTATTTAAGTTAAAATTAACTTCTGCTTTAGAAACGATAACGTATTCCGCCAGACAAATTGGTGCCAGATACACCGGCTTTTTGCAGTTTTTGCCGATAGCTGATATCGGCGTTTAGTACGATATTTTGAGAAAGATATGCATTCACCCCCATGCCTCCCTCAACTGAAGAGCCGGTAGGATCAACATGAAAGGTATCAGCAATTTTTATTGTTTTACCATCGCCAAAAGTTCTGATAACATTCATTTTACCATAGAAGGAAACAGCTTTGTTTTCTTCAACAGCCATTATCGTTTTTGTTAAACGTCCACCAAAACGGATCAACCATTGATGTGGATTGCCCATGTCTACTTTTAAGCCATTGGTATCTGAGAAAATATCAAACATGAGATTTTGATAAATGAATTGAGCTTGTGGTTCAAAGACAAGCCCTTTTGTATCGGTTGCTAATTTCTGACCAATGGTTGCAGATATATTAAGCATCTCGGTACCATCCAATTTTGCGGCATTCCCAACAAGAGCTGTGGTAATATTTCCTTTTAAGGTTCCGTAAGAAAGAAGAGCGTTGACATATATACCATTGCTATGCTGGATGCCGCTATAAGCGGTAAGTGACCATTTATCAAGCGTTGTCTTTTCAGAATCTTGCATCTCTTTTGGCGTAAAGGCAAGCTTTCCGTACGTTCCTAAAAGACCAAAATGTGCGCTTATGTCTTTGCTTTCTAAGGCGGCTAATATGCCCCCTAATTGTAAGGCAGTATAGTTTACATCAGCACCATAACCATAGTGCAGTGGATCGCGGTTGGAAGATAGGGTGACCTTCTCGCCGTAGGAAGAGAAAAAGATACCATTCTTTTTATTGTCTTTTGCCCCAAATACTGTTGTTTGCATATTGTCTAACAACGTGTTTTGATTGTTTACATCAGTAAATCCAGCAGAAAATAAAGTATTAGATATGGTTAAATAGTTTGCTACCTGTGGTAAAAGGGCTCGAACTTTTTTGTCTTTATCAATGTAGGCATTCTGTAAGCGGAAATCCCAGAAATCACTATTCTTCTTGCCAAAAAGATTTTGGCTCTCATGAGATGTTCCAGGCTTATAGCCTGTGAGTACATATTTATAAGGTTGTTTCCCTATTGTCATATAGTTTCCTGCTAACGTGAAGGAATTTTCGTTTGCTTGTCCGGAAACTTGAATGATTGAAATCCCATGTGTCCCTAAAGGAAGTGAAGCCATCGTCTCTTCCCAAACAGCAGAGCTATCGGTTTGGAGATTGATGTGAACAACAGTACTTCCTGAGACATCACCATTAATCACAATGCGATCAGTTTGTTGTTCCGTGATAGGAGAATGTTTATCCCATTGAGTGTTTACATAAATCTCTGCAAGACCCGCTGTACTATAAACCGCTGCTGTGTGAGTTGTTTCGTCTTCTTGCGAAAGATTAGGTCCTATAAACAGAGTTTGATAATGTCCCTCAATGGGCTTGTCAAACATAATGGCACTGTTTGTAAGGTGCAATTCAGAAAGATTAGAGTATGATTTTTCATCAACACCAAACTGTCTATAGTCATTTAAAATATTATCATTATTTGTGGCATTTTTATTCGCCTTTACAAGCCATTTCGTCCCCTCTTTTAGATCAAAAACTGTTCTATTATCTTTAGAAGTTCTTACCCGACCTTCTAAAGAAGAGTGGTCTGAAACTAATGTAATAGTGTTTGTGGAGGCACTTTCGTTCTTGATATTTTTTAATAAAATATCGGCATGGACTTCTGAATTTTTAAGGTTGACTTCTCCGTCTACGCCTGTTCCATAAAGGTTGATACCGCTACCATGTTCAACAAAAAGCTTTGTATTCTCTAGGATTACTTTATCTTTATTAGGAATAGCTTGTTCTTGAACGGCATTGGTGTTCCTTTCAGCATTGCGTGTATATCGTTTTCTAGGGGCATTATACGGATTGTTGCGGAAAATAATACCGTCTGCTTCATAATTTCCCGTGACATGGACGCTTGAATCCTTAAGTTTGATTGTGCCCTCTATGTTTACCAAACCAGCTGTTTCTGCTGTTACAGTAATGCCTGTAGCATCAATTTCTCCACCATCTGATACGCTTAGTGCAACAAAACGCGCATCAACTGTTCCCCCTATCATGTTGACTTTTGAATTATTTCCCTCTGCATGTACAGCAAAACCATTGTCTTGAATTTTTTTGTTATGTAGCGTTATGATCTTACCGTTTTTAGCTTCAACTCCAGCGCTTATATCCTCAATTTGTGTAGACTTTTCAGGTTGTTTTATTGGTGATATTGGTTTTTCAATCTCTGATTTTTCAGATATTTTTTGTGCAGATGAAGATTGCACTGGCGCTGGTTTTGCAGAGCTTGGTGGTAGCAGTAATGTTGGTTTTTCAGTTTCTACTCTTAAAGATATTGGCTGTGCGAGTTCTGGTTCATTAGATGTTGGTATTTGCTCTGTTGTTGGTTTTGTAGGTTCCGTTCTTGTAGGTTCAGACTTTGTAAGTGCTGGTTGTAAATTCGGTGAAGGTTGTGTAGGTTCTGGCTGTGAAGACACAGCAGAATTCGATAGTGTTTTTTCGCTGGAAGAGTCTGCAGAAGAGGAGGGCGCCCCTGAACGTCTTCTAGATTTTGCTTCCATTCCTGTTGTTGAAGATTGTATAATAGGAGTGTTTTGTGTTGTAGGGTTAGATTGTACACCTTCTGTAACTTTAGTCTTTGGTGTTTGTGTACTTCCTTGACTAAGATCAGAGTTTTGTTTTGAAGAAGAAATTATATTTCCAGCTGAATTTCCTTCAAGTTGTGTTTTGGGAGGTAGAGTGCTTGTAGAAGTAGGCGTTGTAAGTTTACTTCCTGTAGAAATAGGGCTTGCGCTCGTTCTTGTGGAGCTAGGTGCTGTAGGGGGAAGGAGGCCATTAGGGGTTGAAGATGGATATGGTGGCATAACTTGCCCGATTCCATCATATAGATCTTTATACGGATCAAAAACTCCGGATAGATTTATTTGTGACTTGACACGAGCAGGTTGTAGAGAAGAAGAATCTATCGTTGTTGATGGATTTGTACTATGAATAGCATAAGACATACTGGTGGAAGAACAAAACAGAACTCCAGAAACTGTGTATAGTAAGAAGCTTTTTTTCATATGGATGTATTCCTAAAATATTTCTCCCCTCTCTCATAAAAAATAAAACTTTGGCCTCATTATGTCTCTTTTGTAAGAGACAAAACGAAACATAATGAGAGCGCGTTATATTTCAAGATAGGAATACAAGTATTTTTAAAAGTGATAGCGCATTCCAGCGGCAATATTTATTGCAGAGATGCCAGCTTTTTTGAATTTATGTTGATAGCTGATATCACTATGAAGCTCTATATTTTGCGATAAGTGCGCCTGAATACCAAAACCACCTTCAATTAAAGATTCCATAGCAGCAAGCGAAAAGTTTTCACTAAAAGTTTTGATCATGTTCAGTTTTCCGTAGAAGGAAAGGGCATGGCCTTTGTTTTGTGTCAAACGTCCACCAATACGGAGCAACCATTGATGAGGTTTGCTTATGTCTATTTTAGAGTTATCGTCATCTGAGAAAGAGCTCCTATCTGATAAAGAACCAAGCATGAGACGTTGATAAACAAGTTGTGCTTGCGGTTCTAGGATTACACCTTCCAAACTGGTTGACAGTTTTTGACCAACAGTTGCAGCGGCTCCTAATGTTTTACTATTCTTCACTTTTGAGGTATGTTTGATGAGAGCTGTAGCGTGATTTTCTTTGAAAATTCCATAAGAGAGAAATGCACTTGCATAGATGCCACTGTCATGCTGAATATTTCCATATGCGGTGAGTGACCATTTATCAAACATATTTTTTTGAAAGCTCTCCTTGTTTTTAGGAGTAAAAGATAATTTCCCATATGTTCCGAAAAGACCAAAGTTGCTGCTGATATTTTGATCTTTTAGCGCTATTAATGTTGCTCCTGCTTGCAATGCAGCATAGCGAATATCTGCTTGAACCTTGGAAGAAAAGGTGCTTTTATTGCCATAAGAGGATAAGAAAACGCCTCTTTCTGGATGATCTTTGGGCTCAAACATTGTTATTTGCATATTGTCTAACAAGATATTTTGATTGTTGACATCACTAAACCCGACAGCAAACATCGCGATAGGCATGACTAAAGAGCTTTCTTCTTGTGGTGTAAGAATTGTGCTTTTTGCTGTCCCATTAAGAGAAGTAGAAGTTGCAGTTGCTTTATCATCATCTGTAAGTTTAGAGGTGCTCTCTGTAGCCGCGGTAGCAGTATTTCCAACCTTTGGGAGCAAATTCATATGCGCTTTTTCGGATGGAAGAGTCGTTTTCGATGCTGAGGAAGTGGTGTTTGTTTGGGGATCAATATCAGATTGCGAATTTTCATTTATTTTAGGCTGTCTCATTCCATGATCTGTTCTTGTGAATGAAGTGTCCGTTGGAGGAGGGGATGTTTTTTCTTTTCTCTCCACGTTGGTTATTCCATTATTGTTCAAAGTCTCTAATACTGCTTTGCGTAAAGTATTGGAAAGTTCCTTGTTTTGTCCTTGTAAAGCACTATCCACTTGTGCTGCTTTATGTAATATTTCTGCTTTATTTTGCAGTTCAGACCAATTATGATTGTCTTGGCTCACCCATTCTTGGCGTGCAGCATTAACACGCCGTTGGTTATCGGCATCAAGAATTTTTGCTGCCTTTGCGGCATCGGAAACTGCTTTGTCGTAGCCACGTAATAAATTTTCTCTTGTTTTTAATCGATTCTGACGTAATTGTCCAAGTTTTGCTCTGGCTTGCATCATGATTTGCATATCTTGATGGTGTTTGTTTGCCATGGCTTGGGCACGTATATTATCCATTTCACGGTTCACCACGTTTATATGAGCACCAGAACCATAACGACCTGCACCTGCAAAAGAGCTGTTAATCGTATCTCTTACACGATCCATATGATTTTCAAGTGCTTGGTTGAAGTGCGCATTATCTTCCATCATGGCGCCAGAGGCTATCTTTTCAAGATTTTTTTCTGCTTGTGTTGGTGTGTTTATTAAATCAATAGCATGGCGATATTGTTCAGGTAATTTCATAATCCCTTCAATGGCATGGCGTTCCTGGGGGCTTAGAGCAGAGGCGGTGCTGGTAGATGTGAAATTAAAAGAAGAAAAAAATAAAGCACAAGCGGCTGTACATAACAAAAGATTCTTATGCATAGAGATGTTCCTTAAGATATTTTCTTTATTTTGCTAAAAATGAACCACTTTTTGACACATTACGGTTTTTTGTAATGTAGTTAAGCAGCACTGTTTTCATCTCAGCGCTGCTTATGCGTTAAAATAGAGAGCTAAGATTTCTAAAAGCGATAACGCATTCCTCCGGAAAAATTAATTCCAGAGAACCCGGCTTTTTGAAGTTTATGTTGGTAATTAATGTCAGCATGAAGTGCGATATTTTTAGAAAGCTGCGCGTTAATGCCAAGCCCACCTTCAAGGGAAGAGCCCATAGAATCGAGATGGAAAGATTCCATAACATCGATAGTGCGCTCCTCACCAAAAGCTTTGATGACATTCAATTTACCATAAAAAGAAAGAACACGATCTTTTTCAATAGGAAGCATTGTTTTTGTTAAACGCCCTCCAATACGGACCAACCATTGATAAGGGGGCTTTATATTAACTTGGAAGCCATCAATATCTGAAAGAGTGCCAAAGGCAATATGTTGATAAATAAGTTGTGCTTGTGGTTCAAAAGACAGCCCTTCAACACCAGTTGCTAGTTTTTGTCCAACGGTAGCTGATATATTTAATGTATCCGTATTGTTTAATTCTGTGGTGTTGCCGATAAGGGCTGTTGTAATATGTCCGTTTAAAATGCCGTAGGAGAAAAGTGCATTAATATAGAGACCATTGTCATGGTGGAGATTCCCATATACCGTAAAGGACCATTTATCCAGTATGCTTTTGTCAGAACCTTCCATGTCCTTTGGCGTAAAAGCGAGCTTTCCATATGTGCCTAAAAGACCAAGATTCGCGGTTATATTTTGATTTTCTAACGTTGTTAATGTCATGCCTGCTTGTATAGCAGCATAGTGAACATTAGCACCATAACCATATTCCAATGGACTACGGCTGGAAGATAACGTCATCTTGTTGCCATAAGTCGATAAAAATATCCCTTTTTGTTTATGGCCTTCTAATCCAAAAACTGTTGAGTGCATATTATCTAACAGTGTATTTTGATTGTTTATATCAGCCAAGCCAGAGGAGAATATTGCATTATGCATAACCAAATAGCTTGCCATTTGAGGAACAAGAGCTTTGATTTTTCCTTCATCATCAAGAGTCGCATTTTGTAGACGGAAATCCCAAAACTCTTCACTTTCTTGCAAGAGACTTTGCTGTTTGTCAGCTCTCCCACGGCTGGATGTTGGTCCATAGCCATTTAATACATATTTATAGGGCAATCCACCCATTGTAGTGTAGCCATTTGCCAGCGTGAAGGCGGCTTCCTCTGCTTTTCCAGACACCTGAACAAGTGAGAGACCACGCGCATTCAAAGGAATTGAAACTTCATCATCATCGAATGGTTCTGCACGCTTTGAAAGATTGTTGAAATAGATCGTTGTGGTGCCTGAGACATTACCATGAACGAGAACACGGTCAGTTTTTTGTTGTTCTTTTATAAGACCATTACTCCATTCGGTATTAAAGTAAATCCTTGCGTTGCCCAATGCATTGTAAACCGTTGTTGCATCGAAGCTTCTGTTTTGCTCTGCTTTCGCAGCTTCAGCTGTTGGCTGTTTTCCCACATGCAAGGTTTGATATTGATTGTCTGCTAGTTTATGCGGCGCATTAAATATAATAGAGCTATTATTAAGGTTCAATACTGAGACAATAGACTGTGCACGTTGTTTAATATCAGTGAGCAAGTATCCTTTAGAGCTGTCAAATTCTTTGTCTACTTCAAATTGACTAATCTTTAGGGACCACTTGCTGTTATTGTTGAGAGTAAAAATCGTTGTATTTTGAGGTAAAGTCTTTGCTCGTCCTTCTATAATCGAATTGTCAGCGCTTAATATAAAAGTGCGAGGATCGATATCTTTTGAGTTTTCTGGGATTTTATTTTTTAATAATATATCAGAACGAATTTCTGAACTTTTAAGTTCTACCTCAGCAACAGATTTTGCATAATCTGGTCCTAGAATACCAATACCATTTTCAACAAGAAGTTTTGTGTTGGTAAGAATTGCTTTATTGATAACTTTTTCGCCCTCTTTTACTTGGGAACTTGGGATGTAATCAAAAAGGATACCACGACTTTTGTGATGTCCGGAAACATTTATGATTGAATCTTCAATATGGATGATGCCGTTTGAAATTTCTAAACCACGGGAATTTGATTTTCCTACAGTTTTTTTAGCATGAATACGTCCACCTGTTGTTGCGGTAAATAAATTTGAGTCTGAACGCATTGTTGAATTTGTAATGGTGATAAAGGCTTTGTCATCAGCAACCACTGTTGTATATGCGCTGCGGATAAAAACGTTATTAAAGGTTTTTTCTTCTCCTGCTTTATCCGCACGAGCCATAACCATTGTAGGAGCTGATGTATTTGCATAAGTTGAACCGAAATGAGAAAAAATCAAAGTTCCAGCAATTGTACATAACAAAAAATTTTTCTTATAAATATATTTCTTACACATAGATATGCCTTTAGTATTTGGTATGCTTTGATGCTTACTTCATTCCCCTGATGGCGCAAGTACCCAGACAGTTTCTATATCATTATGTTTTTATTGTAAACAACAAAACGAAACATTGCGTCGTGTTCTTTATCGTTTAAAAAATGATTTTAGAAGAGCTTTTAAAATAGAGATTGCAGTTAGAAACTATGAATTGCAGAAAAGCTAGATTGATCAGTATTCCGTTTAAAAGTGTTAAGAAACAAAATATTTTGCAAGGATGTTTGTTGCTTAAGGCTGTTGTTATGGAAACTCTACAAAGTTTTTGGAGAAGCTGTTGTTGTGTGCTTACAAAAAGCTTTTAATTGATTTTCTTACACAGAGAATTATTTATTACGTGTTTTAAAATACAAAAAAATTTATTAAAAGCATTTGATTTTTATAAATCAAAAAGGCAGCTCTCTTGAGAATTCAGTATTCATTTAGAGATAACAGATTTTATTACATTTGGTTTGAGTGAGATTAATTGGCTCAAGAAAGGTGGTAGAAAGAATAGTTGTTAACGGTTCTTTCCGATAGATTGTAAAAAGGCAGCACATTTGCACTGCCTTTTATTAAAATGAATAGAATATAAATTGTTTTTTGCGTTTTCTTAAAACTGATAGCGTATTCCACCTGAAAAGCTTGCTCCAGATATACCAGTTTTTTGAAGCTTATATTGATAGTTAACATCAGCATGAAGGGCGATATTTTGTGATAATTGCGCATTTACACCAAATCCACCTTCAAGGGCAGCTCCTATAGAATCAAGGTGGAATGGTTCACCAATCTGTATCGTACCATTGTTAGAAAAAGCTTTAACAACGTTTAGTTTACCATAGAAAGAAAGAATACCGCCGTTTTCAATAGAAAGCTTCGTTTGCGTTAAGCGTCCACCCACACGCACTAAGTATTGAGAAGGATTTCCCATATCCACATCAAAGCCATCGACATCTGAGAGTGTGCCAAGCATGAGGCGTTGATAAACAAGTTGTGCTTGTGGTTCAAAGACCAATCCTTTCTTACTGGTTTCGAATTTTTGTCCAATGGTTGCTGATGCACTGAATGTATCAGCATTTTTCAATTCTGCAGTCTTTCCTATGAGAGCTGTGGTGATATCTCCCTTGAGCATTCCATAGGAGAAGAGCGCATGGATGTATATCCCATTATTATGGCGCAGCCCACTATATGCAGTAATTGACCATTTATTGAGTGTACTCTTGTCAGCACCTTCCATGTCTTTAGGGGTGAAAGCTAATTTCCCATATGTCCCCAAAAGACCGAAATTGGCGGTCATATTTTGATCTTCTAGAGCTGCTAATGTAATGCCTGCCTGTAAAGCTGCATAGTGAATATCGGCACCATAGCCATATTGTAATGGCGTACGGTGAGAGGATAATGTCATCTTATTTCCATAAGTTGAGAAGAAGACTCCTTTGTTTTTATGATCTTTTGTCTCAAAGGTGTTTTCCTGCATCGAGTTGAGTAAAGTGTTTTGATTGTTTATATCAGCCAGTCCAGCTGAGAATAGTGCGTTAGGCATGGACAAATAGCTTGCCACTTGAGGAACGAGAGCTCTGATCTTTCCTTCATTATCGAGAGTCGCATTTTGCAAGCGAAAATCCCAGAAATTCTGATTTTTTTCCAAGATGTTTTGTGCGTTGTTTGCTTGTCCAAGGGATGATGAACCGGTATTTTGCGCTTCTTTCTCTTTTGGTGAAACACCTTCAATCATTGTTCCTGATGCTGATATCGTGTAGATTGTGTAGTCTTTGAGGGTATTTTCTTTTGATTCTTGTGATATTCCGCTAAAATGACTTTGTGTGCTATCGGCTGTCCCATGGCTGGATGTTGGACCATAGGCTTTGAGTATATATTTATAGGGCAATCCCCCCATTGTGGTGTAGCCGTGTGCAAGTTTGAAGGAATCTTCATTTGCATTTCCAGAAACTTGAATGAGTGAAAGACCACGCATATTCGAAGACACAGAATCTTCAGCTTTTAATATCTCACCTTTCGCAAGGTTCTTGATATGGACTGTTGTGCTGCCTGATACATCACCATGTATAAGGAGGCGGTCAGCTTTTTGCTGTTCTTTTACTAGACCATCACTCCATTCAATATTAAAATAAATTTTTGCATCGCCTGTGGCATTGTAAACTGTATTATAAGTGCTTTCTATATCGGGGATTGTACTTCCCTGAGGTCTACGAACCTCAGCTGTTCGCCCTACATACAAGGTATGATAATGATCTTTTTCCCGCCCTTGTGGTGTCTTAAATATGATAGAACTATTATTAAGATTCAGTACTGAAACGGTAGAAAGGGCTCGTTGTTTAATATCACTGAGCTCATAGTTAAACACATTAAAGTCAGTATCGACTTCCTCTTGAGAGGTCTTTAAGTACCATTTGCTTTTGTTATTCAGAGTCAAAACCGTTGTATTGACTTTTAAAGTTCTTGCTCGTCCCTCTATTGTTGAATTATCAGCGGTTAATGCTAAAGTTACAGGAAGAGTATCGTTGTCATAATATTTACGTTTCGTTTTATTTCTCAATAATACGTCAGATCGAATTTCTGAGTCTTTAAGTTGAACTTCAGCAACGGCTCTTGAGCAGTAGGGACCAAGAATACCGGTACCGTTTTTCACAAGAAGTTTTGTATTGCTAAGAACAACCTTATTGACAACTTTTTCTCCACTTTTCAGTGAAGAATCTTTTGTTTCATAAAAAATGATACCACCGGCACCTCCTCGTTGGACGGTTATGGTTGAATCTTCAACGTTGATTATACCATTCTTTGTTTCTAAACCTTTGTATACTGTATTTGCTTTAATTTCTTTAGCATGAATGCGTCCACCTTCTGATACAGAAAGTGCAGACATTTCCGTGTGTATTGTTGATTTTACAATTGTGATAGCTGCTTTATCATGCGCTAATATTCCAGGTCCTTTATCGCGGACAAGAACATTATTTAAAGTCTTTTCTTCTCCCTTATTTAATTCAATTTTCCCCAAAATTTCAGGAGTTTCAGGAGCCGATGTATTTGCATAAGTTGAACCGAAATGAGAAAAAATCAAAGTTCCAGCAATTGTACATAACAAAAAATTTTTCTTATAAATATATTTCTTACACATAGATATGCCTTTAGTATTTGGTATGCTTTGATGCTTACTTCATTCCCCTGATGGCGCAAGTACCCAGACAACTTCTATATCATTATGTTTTTATTGTAAATAACAAAACGAATTATATTGGTGGTCTACTCTATGATTTGAAGTTTTGCTTCAGAAAAACTTTTTTCATGATCATAAAAAGTCGAGAAAAGTAGATTTCATAAAACCTAGCTTGGTTAAGCTTATGCTAAAAGCACTATGAAGTATGATATTTAAAAATTGTCTATTAAAGATAATCGCTATAAAAAGCTCTATAGCGTTGAGATGTATTATTTGATGCACTCACCAAAATGATCAGCAAATTTTCTCTGCTATAAGAAGAAGAGATGAGGGGGCTATTCACAGGCTTTCTTTAAAGAGGCTAAGGGTACCAAAGTCCATTTTTCTAAGGAAGCACAGCCCATTTCGCGATGGTGTTCATGAATGCTATAACGCTAAAGCCATAGAGTTCCATCATCTTTACGCTTACGAAGGAGCAAGCCGATAACCTTTACGCTTAATAAAAGAGCAAGCCCATCACACACTTTGCCAGCTCCCAATGTTTGTGACAAGCCCTTGGCACTTGAGGCAGTTCATGAGAGGAATTCTCAGGCTTTTCTTATATAACTTTTCTCCACACGCCAGCCCTGCTTGTAACGTGCAAGAAAATTTTTAATTGTTTCAACATAAAACAAGTTTGAAATGAGAGAATCCTACGATATTAGGGACTCTCATTCAACATGGAAAACAAAAAATTATCTTTATAAATCAATATACTGTATGGAATTAGAGGGATAAGCATTGTCAAAATGGTTTGCCTAAAAACGGTACATGGACATATAAATGAATCCTTACAGGGTGGTGTTAAGCTAATGGATTGAAGAAACAGGAGGATAAACATAGAAAAGGTATGAAGAGAGAGTTTCTTTTATCATTATCTTTTCCAATGTAGTCTTCTTTTTATTATCTAAAAATACACTTTGCTTAGCTTTATAGACAAATTCGATAATGAATATGCCGCGTGACTCGTGTAAATAGGAGGGAAGGAGATCATTGAGGAGAAAAGAAAAAAGTTTCAGGGGATAAGAATAGTAGCTTACATAGATTAAAAAGGCAGTATGTATACTGCCTTTTTTGTTAAATTGAATAGAATGAATAGGCTATTTACAGACTTTCCTTAAAACTGATAGCGTATCCCTCCTGAAAAGTTTGTTCCGGATATACCAGTTTTTTGCAGCTTTTTTCGATAGTTTATATCACCATGGAGGGCTAAACTGCGAGACAATTTTGCATTGATGCCAAGCCCTCCTTCAATAGAAGATCCTGTAGGATCAAGGGGAAAGGTGTCGCCAATCTGTACTTTACCATCATCACCAAAAGTTTTGAGAAAGTTCACTTTTCCATACAGAGAAATGACACGGTTCTTTTCTGTGGAGGTAGTAGTTTTTGTCAAACGTCCACCAATGCGTACTAACCATTGATAAGGTTCACCGATATCAACTTTAAGATTATCAGCATCAGAAAAGGCATTAAAGATTAGACGCTGGTAAACAAGTTGTGCCTGGGGTTCAAACGTGAGGGCTTTAATACCCGTTGTGAATTTTTGACCTATTGTTGTTGAGGCAATTAACATTTTTATATCATCGACTTTAGTGGTACTGTTAGCGATGGCTGTAGAGATATTTCCTTTCCAGATCCCATAAGAGAAGAGTGTATCCATATAGAAACCGCTATTATGCTCTATACCGCTGTAGGCTGTGACTGCCCATTTGTTAAGCGTACTCTTGTCTGCATCTTCTATATTTTGGGGGGTGAGGGATAATTGAGCATAGGTTCCGGTAAGACCCCAATATAGGATTGTATTTTGGCTCTTTTGTGCAGAAGCTGTAAAACCTGCTTGTGTAGCAGCATAGCGAATGTTTGTGTTATAGCCATATTGTTGTGACGATAGGG
Organism: Bartonella sp. AP88HLJMH; assembly: GCF_042195605.1. Lineage (NCBI taxonomy): Bacteria > Pseudomonadati > Pseudomonadota > Alphaproteobacteria > Hyphomicrobiales > Bartonellaceae > Bartonella > Bartonella sp. AP88HLJMH. The sequence goes on from NZ_JBHIOR010000011.1 coordinate 75,243, forward strand.
TTGCGATACTTCCATAGGAAGAGAGAAAGAATCCATTTTTTTTGACGTTATCTTCGATCCCTATAGCTGTTGTTCTCAGATCAGCTAACAGAGTACTTTGTTGAGCCATATCGATAAAACCAGCGTAGAAGAGAGCATTAGGTACGGCCAAATAGCTCGCTACTTGTGGTAAAATAAATTTCTGCAAACGGAAATCCCAGAAATTATCATTTTCTCCCAACAGGTTTAGTGTTTCATTTGCAGCACCATAGCTGGATGTTGGTCCATAAGCGGTAAGCCTATATTTATAAGGTGAACCAGTTGCTTGGATATAACCATTGGCTAATTTGAAGGAATTTTCATCTGCTTTCCCGGAAACTTGAATGAGCGAAACTCCACTGGTATTAGAAGAAGGGTGAAAAGCTTCTGTTATATTATTGCTATCTTTGAAATCACTCATAACATAAACTGTTGTTGTACCTAAGACATCCCCTTGGATCAGAAGTCGATCATTTTTTTGATCGATTATATCAGAGCTCTCAACAGATCCAACATTAAAAGAAATCTTTGCGTCACCAGAAGCATTGTAGACTGCTTGCGTGTCTGGTTTCCCAGAACCTATATGCAATGTATGATAATGGTTTTCTGTCGGCTGTTGAAAAACAATGGAACTATTGTCGAGATTAAGTATAGAAACATCAGAATGAGATCTTTGGGCAATATCAAGTAACTTGCCCGCATCATCTTTTTCTTTTGTGCTAGTGTTTACGAACCATGTTGTATCGTTTTTGAGATCGAAAGTTGTTCTGCTGTTTCCGTCATTTCTTACTCCCCCCTGTAAGAGAGAGTTTTCTGCGGTGAGTGTAAAGATTTGATCAGGTTTTGGCGTATCATGAGTTATACCCACGAATAACCTGTCGGCACTGATTTTTGAATCTTTGAGGTTGAGTTTACCATTTGATGAATTGTTGGCAACAATACCCGTTCCATCTTCGACAAAAAGGTTTGTATTGGTCAGGTTGATTCTTGAAGTCTGATCGTTTTTGGAGTCATCAATGCTTATCCCATTGCACTGTGCTTTCGCAGAAATATCTGTGACATCAATATATCCGCCATCTTTTAAGACAAATGCAGCTTCTTTTGCTTTTACAGTTCCTCCAGTCATTGTGATTTTAGATTGTTCACCATCTGCATGAAGCCCATTATTTTCAGATGTTACTATAACATTATCATTTAAAGTAATTGTGCTGCCTTGCTTGGCTTGTACCTC
>NZ_JBHIOR010000011.1:76591-78961 GCF_042195605.1 Bartonella sp. AP88HLJMH
TTTTCTGTCAACAGAGCACTTTTTTGCCCTTTTACAGTTCCTCCAGTCATTGTGATTTTAGATTGTTCACCATCTGCGTGAAGCCCATTATTTTCAGATGTTACTATAACATTATCATTTAAAGTAATTGTGCTGCCTTGCTTGGCTTGTACCTCACCGCCAAAGGAACCGCCGTCCGTTACCATTATTTGGGAATTATCATTAGCCAAGAGAGCCTTTTGTGCGTTCTTAACGGTGATATTTTTTAAAGTAACCGTGCTTTCCTTATCAGCACTTACACCTGTGGTTATCGGTTTATCATTGCTGCTGCTTGTTATCACGACATTTTCTAACTTGTTGTTGTCACTCTTGCTGTTTTCAAAAGAAGCCCCTGTCTCGGAAACAGTGATAGATCCTCCTGTCATTTGAATGACACCACTGTTTGCCTCAAGTCCGATTGCAGCTTCTTTAATTGTTGTATTGCCATGCAATTCAATTGTACTGTTGGGGCCGTTAGCCCATGCACCTTTTCCATTGCCATCTGCCATTAGAGTGGTATCTATGCCATCAATATATCCACTATTTGCTGCAACTAATGCATTTTTTTTCCCAGTTACAGTTCCCCCAATCATCGTGATTTTGGATTGTGCACCATTTGCATTGAGGCCATATTCATCAGAGGACACTGTAACATTGTTCTTTAAAGTAATTGTAGAGCCTGTACCAGCGTATATTCCATGCTCTTTTGCATTAAAGTATCCTCCTGATACCGTTGTTTGAGAATTATCCAACGCTTCTATACCCACTTTTACTTGAGTAACTGTTACGTTTTCCAAGATGACTTTACTTTCCTTATAAAGAGCTATTCCTTTTTCCATTAAGTCATCTTTACTGCTCGTTATTGTCACATTTTTCAGCTTGTTTTTATCACTTTTGCTATCTTCGAGAAATAAGCCTACTGTAGGAGCAATAATACCTACTGCATTCATTTTTATTATACCACCGTCTGTTGCCATCACACCGATTTCTTTAGCCTTAATCGTTGATTCTGATAAGTCAAGAAAGCTATTAGGTTCGATAATGCGTACAGTGCTCAACCAGTCGTCCTCCATGTTTTTGCTGTCGTGAATTATTGCTAAATTTTTTCCAATTATTCCACTACCTTTTATCACTATTATACCGCCAACAGTGAAGTTGGATGCTTCCTCAGTTATTCCATGAAAATTCATTAAGATTTTTTCGGCTTTTACATTAGTATGAGCATTAAACAGCGCGATTGTCGCAACAGCTGTACAGGATAGTAAAAATTTTTTAGACATGAAGATTTTCCTTAACTTATAAGCCTCCGCATATTCTCTCCCCGCTTATAAAAAGGATAAAGAACACACAATTTTCATCGGGAGGTTATATTATTTTAACTTTTATATAAAGTATTTATATAATTTTATTATTAAATAAAAAATATTATTTAATAATAAAATATAATATAATTTTATACTTTATTTATTTTTACATTTATATAGTAAATTTATTATTTACTTGTATTCTATAATAAATTTTTATTAAATGGTTTTTTATTTTGTAAATAACTATGTAATTTATAATTTATAAAACAAATTATTAAATATAAACTATTATAATTTCAATCACATAATGAATTTAATATTTGTTTTCTGTATATCTAAAATATATTTATGTATATACTTAAATAATACTTATGATGATTGATAAAGCTTTAGCTCTTCTTTATGATTTCCTGAGCATTTTAGATAAATTGAGTACAAAGCATTGTGTTATGTTTGTTATGCCTGATTGGATTTTCTGCGCAAAAAGGTATTTTGTAGCAGATCTTCTGCCGTAAAGAGGTGAAGGGAATTCCTTTAAAGAAAAGCTAGTACATCTACTGCATGAAGAAGAAAGAGGTTTCTTTAAGGAATAAAAAGGACTTTAGCAGAAAAGAAAAGCAGGGTTTATTTACAAGAGGTAATATCAACAAAAGGGCTACATAATATTATAGAAAATTAAAAAAGCTGCACAATACAGAGTTGTGCAGCCTTTCTGTGCAAACGAACGGGAAAGCAACGCTCGCTTTTACACTTTTTTCAGTCTCATACGCTTGTACATGTGCTTTCCTTCTCATGTAGGGCACAGGCTGCTCTGCTTAAAATAAGAGGTTCCGAGAAGAATTTCCTTTCCTTAAAACTGATAGCGTATACCACCTGAAAAGTTTGCACCACTTATACCAGTTTTCTGAAGCTTTTGTTGATAGCTGACATCACCATGAAGGGAGAAATTGTGAGACAGTTGCGCATTAATGCCAACGCCGCCTTCAATTGCAGGTCCCATAGGATCAAGGTCAAAATCTCTGCCAATCTGGATGGTACCATTATC
>NZ_JBHIOR010000012.1:0-60717 GCF_042195605.1 Bartonella sp. AP88HLJMH
CACCCAGACAAACTTTTAGATTTGTCAAAGAATGAATATTACGAAACCGCACTCTCTAAGATGTAAAATACCATGCCAAAACCACGTCCTCCTCATCTCGTTAAACAAATTACTCAACATGGTAAAATTGTATGGTATGTACGTATTGGTCATGGCAAACGCATTAGAATACGCGGTACCTATGGAACGCAAGAGTTTGTTGACAACTACAAAAGCGCACTTGCCGAGTTACAAGGACTTATACTTCCTAAATCCAAAACCGGTAAACTTGTTGAAGGGTCATTTGCATGGCTGCTTAAACAATACTTTAACAGCTCTAATTGGCATAGCTACACTAAGGCTACAAAAAAACAAAAAGAACTCATCCTTATGAAGGTATGTGATAGCATAGGAAACATTCCATACAAAGCAATTGAAAAGAAACATATCATAGCCGGCGTTGAACGACGCAAAGAAACACCAGCAATGGCTAGAAACTTTCTGAAAGCCCTTAATGGGCTTTTTAATTGGGCGATTGACCAAGGTCTTTTAGAAAATAATCCAGCCTTAGGTGTTAAAAGACCAGCCCTTCACAACAAAGATGGGTTTGCTGTTTGGACAGAAGAAGATGTTGAGAAATATTATCAAAGATGGTCCCATGGTACCCATGAACGCGTTTGGATTGATGTCCTTTTGTATACGGGTTTGCGTCGTGGTGATGCGGTTCGCATTGGCTGGAAAGATGTCAAAGACAATATTATTCATCTCAAAACAGAGAAAAGTAAATTCCAAACAGATGTCTTTCTACCTATTTTACCGGAATTAGCCAAAACGCTTGAAACTGGTCCTATTGGAGAAGAAACATTCATTTGTGGTAAAGAAGGTAAAAAACTAGTTAAAGAAAGTTTTGGCAACCTTTTTCGTGAGGCTTGTAACGTAGCGGGAATCAAAAAATCAGCACATGGCTTAAGAAAATTAGCAGCAACACGCGCAGCTAATTCTGGTGCAACAGTATCACAACTCAAAGCAATTTTTGGCTGGACAAATGATGCTATGGCATCTCTTTACACAAAGAGCGCAGATCGTAAAAAACTCTCTCTTGAAGCCATAAAAAAGCTTCAAAAAGATGAGGGATAGAGGCAAAAAAACTCAATAGAATCAAGATTCACCCATTCCCTTATATTAGACATAACTATTTTATTTTACTTGCTTTTTATTTGCCTGTCACGCCCACCATTCAACTTTATAGTATAAATAAATTATTGAATTATCGTATTCTTCCAAGGTACGGGATGCGTAAATAAAGATTCGGAAATAAGATTGTGCAACATGTCTCTACAAAGGGCATACTTTACGGAGTGTTTCTAATATTTTTTACGTTCTAATAGCGCCTCTTGGGGGAAGCCATCTAAAAAGTATCACAAACGTAATAACAGCCTCATTTTGCAACAGATTAGAAGTTTGATTTTAAAACTCTTTCTACAAGCATAGGATTCTGTTCAAAAAAACATTGTTTATTTCCTGATCTATCCCCTGTTTTTCTTAATTCTTTCATGTCTATTGGTATACAACTTGTTGTCCAAACAGTTAGATATAACCACAGTCACTTCGATAGATATAAAACACTTAACCTTAGAGCTGTATTTTGAGTTTACCAATTACAGATTATAATAAAATATTAAAAAGAGTAAAAAAACACGATAAAAGCAAATTTTTTCATTCTAAAAATACATTTGATTTATAATCATGTTTTATTGTTTGCCATGTTGAATGAGAAATCCGAATATCGCAATGTTTTCTCATTTCAAACCTATTTATATTGAATTAAACAAAGCCGTCTCTCTTACACGTCATAAGAGGAATTAGTATTAAGTAAAAATTGTATAAAAAAGCACAAAAATGCCGATAACTACCTCAAGTGCTAAGATCTATCGCAACATCGGGGGCTGGAAAATAGGCAAAGTGTATGATAATGTCAGTTTGTTTCTTCATAAATGTAAAGATGATGGAGCTCAATGGATTTATCATTGTACCATTTATGAGCGCCAGCGTGAAGTGAGCTTTAAGAGATATCTCTTAAAACAAAGCCTGTAAAATGGCATTCTCCTCACACTGTATTCTTATTGAAATAATGATCACCTTGAACCGTATGAGTTTAGATCTTCAGAGCTCATCTGCATAACATTTTAATGTGATTGTTATCCAATATTAAAATACTTTTCACATGATGTACAAACTATAAAGAAATAAGAAAAAACATTTGAAAATGTAAATATGAAATCTAAAAATTTAACTCTAAGATACAATCTATCTTCATTCATATAAATATACAGTATACATTCTTAAACCTATAAGACTAAGAAAACCTAAACATTGATGAAACCTATAACCCTACCTGAGAAACAGTGACAATCATGTTAAATCAAATTGTCCGCAAGTGTCTCTCATTGAAAAAACAATATCTTATCTGGACGGCACATATGACATCTTTTTATACGAAAAAACTATAAAGAAGTAATTCGTTATGAATCACAGCTTCCAAGACAAGAAGATATTTTCCACCTCTTGTGCCATCTGTAAATTCTCATCATAAACAGATATCGTTTTTATTCTTCAATGTTTCATAAACTGTTCTAAATCGAATCCATCATGCCTTGTATCTAATCAAAATCGATCTTACCAAAGATCATGCTAAAAAACGTAATAATATTATTCATAAAAAATAAAAAAATCACAATAGATGTTTTTTGGCAATTTCACCAGCATTAACCGCAATGCTTAAATCTAATCTAAGAAATAAAATATTCATTTTCAGAAAGATGAAAAGAAGCTCATAAAAAAGAGTTTTTGTAATCTGTTTCCTAAAGCATGTGATATAGTAGCAACATGCGGCAAGAATATGCAATGCTAAAGTTTCAGCAATCAAAAGCAATTTTTACTGAAAAAAGAGAAAACAGCATCATTTTATACTAAAACAGTCAACAGAAAACGTGTAGCAACAAAATAAACCAAAAAACATCAAAAAGGTTCGGGATTATACAGAAAAATAAGCTAATAGAATAAAAGGAAAACTCTCTAACTTTTTATAGCCTATAAATATCATTTAAACATGGTGATCCCGACAGGATTCGAACCTGTGACCCACGGCTTAGAAGGCCGTTGCTCTATCCAGCTGAGCTACGGGACCCAACTGATTATTTTCTCAATTCAAAATAGCATCTTCAATTCAATGTGTCCAAGAATGCTGCCGATCACTGCGAAAATTATCAGAATAAGAAATAGCACGTCGAATCGATGTATGTTTCTTTTCTACACGGTAAGAGATAGCATTCTTACGTGCAAAAGCAATCGCTTCTTCCTTCCTATTAAATCGAATCTTTACCTGATTATTCATATCAGACGTTGCCGTATAGCCCATAAGAGGTTCAAGCATTTTTGCTTTCATTGGCTCATACTCTAGAATCCAAAAACCTGTATTCCCCTTACCTGACTGCATAGCTGTCTTAGCAGGACTATAAATACGTGCGATCATGCCTTTTTCCTTCAGATTACACAACGCTTGGATGATAGTTTCTCACCACACGTACCCAATTGGGTCATTCTCACACACTCAATCAAATATGGTCGGAGCGATAGGATTCGAACCTACGACCCCCTGATCCCAAATCAGGTGCGCTACCAGGCTGCGCTACGCTCCGCCATTTACATTTACTTGATGCACATTTCCTAAAATTTTCACAACAGAAGTGCAAGAGAAAAACACACTTTTTTTTAATTTTGTTGCATTTCTTTACAAAAAAGCACATTTTTTAACTTTTCCCCCTACTCAATAACAAATTTATTGACAAATAGTAGAAAATAACTTCCGTAAGAAAATCCAATCTATATTAAAAAATAACGAATTTCTCTATAAGGATTTCATAATTTTTATCCTGTTTTAAGCAAGCTCTCATTGTATCAAAACACATTCCACAGATACAATTTTAGAAAAAAATGACTTAAATATCATGGAAAAACTTTCCCAAAGAGAACATAAGCCAAAAAATTCAGCTGTATTAAGCTTTTTTCCCCTCTTTTTCTATCTTCCCAAAGACTCTTTTATTAAAAATTCTAGAATCTTCTACAATCCAAATCCATAAACAACAAACATTTTTTCAAAGCACAAAGGTTTTATTATAAATAAAATAAAGCGCTCTTTTTAGAAAAATTTTCAAATGCGAAGATGGTAAGAATTCAACATCATACAATAAAATCTCAAAGCTATTTAAAATAAAAACACGATAAGAGTAAAGAACACTATTTTTTACTCTTATATAGATATCCCAAAAGAAGAAAATTTAAATGACTTGTCTTCCACATATTGAAACGATAATAGAAGGACAGAATAAGTAAGCCATGATAAGGAGTATTTACGGATTTCTTCTATTTAAAACTTCAGCAATAACAGCACGTGTTATTTTTCTTTTTCTTTGTAATGCCAACTGATCAACAGAATCAATAACACGCTTCAATGAAAATAAAGAACGTTCACAACGGCTTACAAGATAATAAACCGTATCTGGATGTACAATAAGTTGCCTATCGGAAAAAAGCTTAAATGCAACAGCTGTTAACAATGCATCATCAGGCTGATTAATTTCAACGAACATCACCGAATTAAGACGACTTTTTAGATCATTTAACATTAAATTCCAAGCGGAAGGAAGTGTTTGTGCCGTCATCAATAAAGTAGCCTGTCGTGCATCAATATTTGCTTGCTTAATACTGTTAATTAAATGAAAAAGTTCTGTCTCATTGATTTCACCTGTATCAATATCCTCTATTAAAAATGATCTGCCTAAAGAAGCCATAGTAACAGCCTGATCAAGTTCATTGTGCTGAATCCTGAAAGCATCTGCTTTTTGGAGCCATATATTAGAAAAATGCGTTTTTCCAGATCCTTCTTTACCAACCAAAACTGCAATAGGTAAGCTCCAATTGGGCCAGTGATCAATAAGCTGAAAAGCCATACGATTGCTTTCCGTTACCACTAAATCCTCAAATTGAAAAATCGGATCATAAGGAAAATTTAAAGATAATTGCGTTTCACGCCCATTCATTTTAGCGGCTCCGAATTTCCGCTTCGCGAATACATCTGAGAACTCAGATAAGTATGAAGAGCAAAACGAACTAAAACGCCAACAGCCGCTGCCGCAGGAACAGCAACAAGCATACCAGTAAAACCAAAGAGTGAAGAAAAAGCAAAAAGTGAAAACATCAACCATACGGGATGTAATCCCACTGATGAACCTACAAGCTTGGGTTGAAGAATATAACCTTCAATAAATTGACCAATTAAAAAAAGTGCCATCACAACAATGATTCCCCCCCAATTATTGGGATAAAACTGGACCCATGCAATACCAACAGAAAGGACCAAACCACTCATTGTGCCGATATAAGGAACAAAGCTAATAAGACCAATAAACATACCAATCAAAAGACTAAAATTGAGTCCTGCAATCGTTAAACCAATAGCATAATAGCCTCCCAATATGAGACAAACTGTTCCTTGTCCACGAACAAAGCCTGCAATAGCTCTATCCATTTCATGAAAAATACTACGAACGGTTTCCAGATGATCCCGCGGTATTAACGAATCGATTGCTGTTACCATACGTGGCCAATCTAATAACATATAAAATGCCACCACAGGTGCCACAACAAATAGGCTAACGATATTAACGATTGATTTTCCTGACTTTAAAAGTGAATTCAAAAGAGACGTGATAAAATCCGAACCTTCTCCCAAAAATCCTTTAATATTATTCCGTAATTCATTTGGATCACTTCCAAAATAGCGCCTTAACCAATCAAAATCATGCTCAACAAAAAAGGTTTGAATACGATTAATATAAACAGGTAAACCATCACTCATAAATTGCTGTATTTGCCAACTAATAACAGGAATCAAAATAACTAAAGCAGCAACAAAGGTAATAACAATAAATAAGGTAATAAGGACAGTCCCAAACACACGACGAATACCAAACTTTTCAAGTAATTGAACAATGGGATTGAGAAAATAAGCCAACACAATCCCTGCCACAAAAGGAAGCAAAATCGATCCAAAAACAAACATAAAAAGAATGAAAAAAATCAGCGTACCAAGCCAAAAAAAGATTTGCCTTTTCATATTATTCGGCAACGGTAATTGAGTATACGCTGGCACATAAGTCTTATAACGATCACGAGATGTATTCTCACTCACTTTCTTTTTCATAAGTTGCCAAGAAGACTGTCCGTGATTATCTGATATCTTGCTCATAAAATATCCTAAAAAAATCTTCACAAAAAATTATAAACAACTTCAAAATAAGGTACAAGAAAAGTTGCTTATTTTCTTATCAATATCTCTTGCAGAGAGAACTCTATCATGGCATTGCATAATATCAAAACCTGATTTTCCATTAAAGGAAGGCTCCAATGAGCAATCAAGATCTTACAAATAATAAATCCAAGGCTGGGGATAAATTAAAAGCTGGTCTTACCTACGCAAAAGCCGGTGTAAACATCGATATGGGTAATGCTATGGTAGAAAAAATCAAACCTTTTATACGTGCGACAAAACGAGCCGGAGCAGATGCAGAAATTGGCGGGTTTGGTGGCCTTTTTGATTTAAAAGCAGCTGGCTTTACAGATCCTATCCTAGTAGCAGCCAATGATGGTGTGGGAACAAAATTAAAAATTGCCATTGAAGTGGGGCACCATAACACTGTAGGTATTGACCTTGTAGCTATGTGTGTCAATGATTTACTCGTACAAGGAGCTGAACCTCTCTTTTTTCTGGATTATTTTGCAACTGGAAAGCTCGACCCTGAACAAGGTGCTGCGATTGTTTCTGGTATTGCAGAAGGATGTAAACAAGCCGGTGCTGCTCTTATTGGAGGAGAAACTGCAGAAATGCCAGGAATGTATGCAGAGGGAGATTATGATCTAGCCGGTTTTGCTGTAGGAGCATGCGAACGCAGCAAGCTACTTCCTTCAAAAGATTTGATAGAAGGTGATGTTATATTAGGTCTAAGCTCCTCTGGAATTCATTCCAATGGCTTTTCGCTTGTTCGACGAATCATCCAGCAAAATTATCTCAAATGGAATGACCCTGCCCCTTTTTCCCCCGAAAACAGCCTTGGTATAGCACTTCTTACACCAACACGCATTTATGTAAAATCGCTTCTTCCCATCATGCGAAAATATGAAGGGATTAAAGCTCTTGCTCATATTACGGGTGGAGGCTTTCCTGAAAATATTCCACGTGTCCTTCCATCCTCTCTCTGCGCTGAAATTAATCTTTCTAGCATCAATGTTCCAGCAGTATTTTCATGGATTGCCAAACAAGGTAAAATAGAAGAAACAGAAATGTTAAGAACATTTAATTGTGGTATTGGCATGATCATTATCGTAGCACAGTATGCAGCTGAAACAATTATACAAGCTCTTGAAAAAAAAGGAGAAACTGTAACTCCCCTTGGCATTTTAACAAAATGCCAAGATCAAAATAAAGGAATACTTTATAAAGGGGTACTGCATTTATGAAAAAAAAAATTGTCGTTTTTATTTCTGGTAATGGGTCCAATATGGTCGCCCTTGCTCAAGCTAGTCAACAAACGGAATATCCTGCTGAAATCGTCGCGGTTATTTGCGATAATCCGCATGCAAGGGGTATTGAAAAGGCGCAAAACCATAACTTACCTATTTATATTGTTGATCGTAAAATTTACAAAACAAAAGAAGAGCATGAAGAAAATATTTTTACAATTTTAAATCAATATAAACCGGATTTTCTCTGCTTTGCAGGGTATATGCGCCTTATCTCACCACGTTTTGTAAAACTTTATGAAGGACGAATTTTAAACATTCATCCTTCTCTTTTGCCTTCATTTAAAGGCTTAAACACACATGAAAAAGCTTTACAAGCAGGTGTAAAAATCACGGGTTGCACTGTTCATCTTGTTACAGAAGACATGGATGCAGGAAAAATCCTTGCCCAAGCAGCCGTTCCAGTCTATCCCCATGATACTGCTGAGTGCTTAGCACAAAGAGTTCTTAAAGTAGAGCATAAACTCTACCCCGAAGCCTTAAAAGCATTTATTGAAGGAAAGAGCAAAATGATAGATACGCAACAACAGCTTTTATCTCTTTGAGTGTATCAACAATCTATTAATCAGCATATTTCAATGCTTTACACATAGTTTTTGCTCAGTATCTACAATTGAAAATCTCTATGAAATGTTGACATAATAGAGTCCATCTCTTCATAAATTTTTGCACAAAACATATGATTTTTTTGAATTTTAGTTCATTTTTAAAATTTTTCTTCTTTATTCAATTCTATGACATTATCATAAGCTCTATTTATCAAAATGCTCTGGTATTTAGCCTAAAAAATCTTAAAATACGCAATTTTTCTACTGCATAAATTTTTACTCATGATGAAAGTGTTTCTTTAACTGTTACAGCTAACTGTTTGAGTGTAAAAGGTTTAGATAAAAAACCAAAAACAGCATCTTGTGGAAGATTTTTAGCAAAGGCATCTTTTGCATATCCAGAAACGAAAAGAAATTTGATATCAGGATAGTTTTTACGGACTTCCTTCAATAAAGTGGGCCCATCCATTTCTGGCATCACCACATCGGAAACAATAATATCAACTTCTCCTTTTTGTTCCTCAAGAATAGAGAGTGCTTCCACCCCACTTGCTGCCTCTAAAACCGTATATCCTCTCATTTGAAGAGCTCTTACCCCCCCCATTCTGACCGCATCTTCATCTTCAACTAATAAAACAGTCGCAGATCCTGTTAAGTCTATATTTTTATCTTTCTCTTCATCTTTTTCAATCTTTTGAGAAATTTCTCCTTTTATATTGGGGATATAACGGGGAAGAAAAATATGAAATGTTGCTCCTTCACCTTCTTTACTTTCACAATAAATATATCCACCGCTCTGTTTGATAATTCCATAAACCATTGATAAACCAAGTCCTGTTCCTTTTCCAACTTCTTTTGTTGTAAAAAATGGCTCAAACATTTTTTCTTGTATAGCAGCAGATATACCAGCCCCTGTATCTGAAATAGTCAATTGCACATACTCGCCAATTGCTAATCCAAGATGATTAAATTCAGCACTTTGTTGCTTTGTAATATTATTTGTCGCAATCGTAACAATACCTCCATCTAACATGGCATCACGCGCATTAATAACCAAATTCATAATAACACGCTGAAAAGATGCTTGATCAACTTCAACGCTCCACAAATCTCTTCCATGGATAATTTTTAACTGAATATTATTCCCCAAAAGTGGTAAAATAAGATTGCGGATATCTGATAAAAATTCAGTAAAATCAACTTCTTCAGGTCGAAGTGTTTGCTTTCTAGAAAAAGCTAATAATTGCTGGACAAGAGCAGCTGCACGATTAGCATTGTTTTTAATATTGATCAGATCAGCATGAGCAGGATCAGAACTACGATGCGTATTTAAAAGAAGATCACACGACATTAAAATTGCTGTTAAAACATTATTAAAATCATGAGCAATGCCGCCAGCCAATTGTCCTACAGCTTGCATCTTCTGACTTTGCATCATTTTATCTTCAAGAGTTTTTTGTTCGGTTGTTTCAATCACAGAGATAATAAGCAAATCTTGCAATGCATCACCGTGATAGGGCGGTACAGACATAATATGGAGCCGTAAATGGCATTCTTCATTTTTTTCTAAAACAGTTTCTAGAGAAACAAAATAATTTTTATTTGTCGCAATTCTCTGAAAAGAACGCTCTAACTGCGCACAATCACGACGAGAAATAACATCATAAAAATTGACAGCTTTGTCCATACATCCCGTGAGTGATGAAAAAGCTTTATTCATATGAATCAATTGCCCTGCATGATCCACCACGGCTATTGCAAAAGGACTTGCATCAAAATATTCTCCTAATATACTGGGTAATTTTAATTGATCATCCTCTTCTTTTTGTATTTGTTGTGGAATGATCACAATACGATAAATAGCTTCCTCTTCTAAGAGAGAAGAAACAGATATAAGACAATGGAATATTTTCTCACAAGTCGTGTGTGAATTTAAACATAACGAAAACCTATAAGGTAAAGAGTAACCTGAACTTTGATATCTGTTGGTTTGTAAACAGATATCACTCCATGAGCTCTTAGCGCCAACGCTATCAAATAACGAATCAAAATTATATTGACCAATTGAGAAATTCGCTAAATCAATTGAAAACCATTCGGCAAAAGTCGCATTGGCATAAAGAATAGTTCCTTGTCTATTAACGGATACAAAACCAATAGAAGCTTGATCCAAGTGATTGATAGCCTCTTGAAGGTTCGAGAAAAAAACTTCTCGCGTTTGTTGTAAGTGCGAAATATCAGTAATACGCCAAAATAAAAGCTTTTTTTTCTGTTTTGTGATAGGTTGAACGGAAATATTATACCAAACAGATTTTTTTGGTGTAGAATCGGTAAAAATTGGTTGTTCTACTCTCAATTCCTCTTGCGCTGCAAGATTATTACAGGCTGCAACCTTTAAGCGGTACGAGAGTGCACCAGCTCCTGGAAGATCCGCAATAACCCTATAACAAGACACTTCAGGCTTATAGGTCAGAATTTTTCGATAGTTTTGATTAGAATAATAAACAAAACCAGAAAGATCAGAGATTACAATTGCATCATCGCTCCTATTAAAGATGCTAAAATCAAAATCTTCATGCGACCACACATGATATCTTAAAATTCCCATTCCACACAAAACGAGTGTTGCAACACCGATCATTGCTAGAATCAAAAAAGATATTGATATCGCCTGTTGCAAATAGTTTTGTGGATAAAAAAAACCTAAAATACCCACAATGAAAAGAAAACCTAATACAAAAACAACACCAAAAATCACAACTCTCCGATGAAACGAAGACGCTGATCTTTCATTATTCTCAAAATCTTTATCCATCTCTCTTTGCCTTAGCTTATAGCTATTTCTTATGTCACAAAACTTCCTTTATATTCGTTGTTATGTTGTTATAAAGTATATACTATGATATTATCTAAGATAAGCTCGCTTAATATTCAAAAGTTTATTTCTTACATTATAAGTGAATCTTTTGAGGGTATGTTTATAAATTTATCTCAATAAAAAATAATATTTCCATCCAAAATGGGAGAAAATCTATGTATATCTGGTTATCAGAGCAGATAGGTGTATCTGCTGCAAACATAACGGTAAGCTTTTTGCTTTTTATAATAACAATCGCAGCTATTACCGTAATTATCGTGTTTTTACGCCGCTTAGGTACGGGAAGATACAGCATTAATAGAAAAAAAAGTCTATCACGATTAGCATTATGTGAAGTAATTTCTATAGATCGAGCACGCCGCCTTGTTTTAGTCCGTTGCGATAATAAAGAACATTTGCTCCTTATTGGCGGATTAACAGATGTGGTTGTAGAATCCGATATTACTGGTACATCAAAAATACAAAAAAGAGAAACACACACACATCTAAATTCCGCCCCTCCAGAAAGAAACGATGTATCGGATAAAAGTCCCTCTCCTTTTACGAATCAAGCGGTAAAAGATTCAGCCATCACCGCCGAAATTGAGGGGCGGCAAGAACCATCTTTATTCATTCCTACCCCTCAAAAATAAAAATATACAATTTTATCACCACGAATTTCGTTTGTTTATCATCTCAATAACCTTAATCATCGCGATAAACTCTTTCACGTCGTTCGTGACGTTCTTGCGCTTCCAATGACAAAACGGCTATCGGCCGAGCCTCAAGACGCTTGATACTAATGGGTTCGCCGGTTTCTTCACAAAAACCGTATGTCCCATTATCAATGCGCTCTAAAGCAGCATCTATTTTTGAAATAAGTTTCCTCTGACGATCACGAGCACGTAATTCGATTGTACGATCAGTTTCACAAGAAGCCCGATCAGTCAAATCGGGCTGACCAACATTCTCTTCCTGCAAATTTTCCAAAGTCTCACGAGCTTCTTTTAATATATCATTCTTCCAAGAAACCAATTTAGCACGAAAATACGCCTTTTGCCGCTCATTCATAAAAGGCTCATCTTCACTAGGGCGATATTGACCATCAATCTCTTCGCTCATGCAATAAAAAACCTCCACATATGCTATGTGCGGTCTATATATTGTGCAATACCCATCAACACAAGAGTAAAATGTTTTTTCATAACAATCGACGAATATATCTAAATGCACTGTTTAGGTTTGATCGCTTTTTTATGTAGATTGAATTCTTGATCAAATCTCATCCAGAATCATTTTTCTCGCTTATTGAAAAACTTTAAAAAGAAGGAAATCTAATATCAGATATCAGAGCCATCCCTCCCCTACTCTCTACATTGTTTAAAATCTAAATGAAGCAACAATAAATCATTTCATCAATGCAAAAAAATAAAATCTTTATAAAGGCAAAGTGTGATATTCACGTTTCAAATACATCAAAGCATCTTTTTCTTTATTACAGTTGATTGCAACAACCTCACCAATCAAAACACAATGGGTTGCGTGTTCGTGCCAACAAATCAAACGACAATCAAACGACGCTAGAGCGTCTGAAAGACTAGGCGCCCCCGTTTGCAAAGCTCCCCATTGAGCAACATCAAAACGCTCATTTTGTGTAGAATTGCAACGCCTCGAAAAAACATCCGCTAATGAGCGATGTTTTCCTGCCAAGCTATTAACACAAAAATTTCCATTCTCCATAAACACCTGATTCTTTAAATTATGGCGCATGAGACAAACAAGAAGGGTTGGAGGATCATCAGATAAAGAACAACACGCCGAAACAGTCACCCCACGTCTTCCCTTAATACCATTTGTTGTCACAATATGCACAGCTCCTGCAAAAAGACTCATGGCATCTCGATATTCTTGAGAAGAAACCGCAATAGTATGTTTATGTTGAAGTTCAGGCATCAAATATGTTTTATGATTCGACATATCTTTCACTTATAAAGCTTTAAAATTTCAAGCAATCTTTCCATAAAAAGACCTATAATACATATTTTTTCTTTTCCGTCATAACACAAAAAATATTTGTGTATACACAGCGATATGATAAAAACTGCCAATCTAAGGAGATTTTAATGCCTCATTTTCATCTCATTTCGCCTTCTCTCTTGGCTTCTGATTTTTCTAAACTTGGACAAGAAATGTTAGATGTTGTTGATGCTGGTGCAGATTGGCTTCATCTTGATATTATGGATGGGCACTTTGTTCCTAACATCACCTTTGGTCCTGAAATCGTCAAAGCTCTGCGCCCATTAACAAAAGCAATATTTGATGTCCACCTGATGATCGCACCAGTAGACCCTTATTTAGAAGCTTTTGCAAAAGCAGGTTCAGATATTATAACTATTCATGCTGAAGCAGGTCCACATCTTCATCGTTCATTACAAACAATCAAAAAAATGGGGAAAAAAGCAGGAATCGCACTCAATCCAAGCACCCCTGAACATGTACTTGAATATTTGCTTGATCAATTAGATCTCATTCTCATCATGACGGTCAATCCCGGTTTTGGTGGACAAAGTTTTATTCCAGAAATAAAAGATAAAATTAAGCGCGTTAAAAGCATGATTGCAAACCGCCCTATTGATCTTGAAGTTGATGGTGGTATCACCGTTGATACAATTGGGATAGCTGCAAAAGCTGGTGCAAATGTATTTGTCGCAGGCTCTGCAATTTATAAAGATGGAAATAAAGAGCTTTACAAAACACGTATTAGTGCATTGCGCCAAGCCGCAATCCTCTCACAACAAGGAAAAAAATGATGATCGCACGTTATTCCCGCCCTGCAATGGTAACAATTTGGTCTCCCGAAACAAAATATCGTATTTGGTTTGAAATTGAAGCCCATGCCTGTGATGCCCTTGCTCACTTAGGGATTATTCCAAAAGAAGCCGCCAAAGTCATTTGGGAAAAAGGGGCAGCAGCTAAATTTGATGTCAATCGCATTGATGAAATTGAAGCAATTACCAAACATGATGTTATCGCATTTCTAACCCACCTAGCTGAATTCATTGGACCAGAGGCACGTTTTATCCACCAAGGCATGACATCATCTGATGTTCTCGATACAACGCTGAACATTCAATTGATGCGTGCGAGTGATATTTTGCTAGAGGATATAGATCAACTTCTTGAAGCATTAAAAAGACGTGCTTTTGAGCATAAAGAGACAATCACCATTGGGCGGAGTCATGGCATTCATGCTGAACCGACAACATTTGGAATCAAGTTTGCTCTTGCATACGCTGAATTTTCCCGTTGTCGCAAACGTCTTCTTGCTGCACGAGAAGAAATTTCTACTTGCGCGATTTCAGGAGCTGTAGGAACTTTTGCTAATATCGATCCACGCGTTGAAGAACATGTAGCAAAAGCCTTGAAGATGCGTGCTGAACCGGTTTCCACCCAAGTAATACCAAGAGATCGTCATGCTATGTTTTTTGCAACACTTGGTGTTATTGCTTCCTCTATTGAAAGGCTAGCAATAGAAATACGCCATTTACAACGAACAGAAGTTCTTGAAGCAGAGGAACATTTCTCACCTGGACAAAAAGGTTCATCGGCAATGCCTCATAAACGTAATCCAGTTTTAACAGAAAATTTAACTGGATTAGCCCGCATGGTACGTGCATTTGCACTCCCAGCCATGGAAAATGTAGCTCTTTGGCATGAACGTGATATTTCTCATTCATCTGTTGAGCGTTATATTGCTCCAGATGCGACGATTACACTTGATTTTGCTCTTTCTCGCCTCACATCTGTCATTGAAAATCTCATTGTCTATCCAGAAAATATGCAAAAAAATCTCAATAAATTCCGCGGTCTTGTTCACTCACAACGGGTTCTTTTAGCACTCACACAAGCAGGGATTAGTCGTGAAGATTCTTATCGGATTGTACAACGAAATGCGATGAAAGTTTGGGAACAAGGAAAAGATTTTTTAGAAGAACTCCTCAACGACAAAGATGTTACCAAAGCTTTAAGTGAAGAAGAACTTCGCGAAAAATTTGATCTTTCTTACCATACCAAACATATCAATACGATTTTTAAACGTGTTTTTGAAGAACAATAAAGCGACATAGAAAACCAAAATCCATTCAACCTATGATCAAAAATCTGTTGTAACAAAGAAAACAATTCATGAAAGCAAATCAACTCGATATTCTTATTGTTCCTGGCTACAAAGGATCTGGTCCAGATCATTGGCAAACACGCTGGGAAAAAAAATTGTCGACAGCCAGCCGCATTGAACAACTCCATTGGTCAAAGCCTGTTTGTGAAGAGTGGGTTAACAAAGTTAAAACCGCCATCGCAAAAGCTCAAAGGCCTGTTATGCTTATTGCTCATTCATTAGGAGTTCCCAGTGTTATTCATGCAACTGTACAAAATACAGAAAAAATTTGTGGCGCTTTCTTTGTTGCACCTCCAGATGTCGCCAATGAAAAAATACGTCCCAAACATTTAATGACATTTGGCCCCTATCATCGCCAAAAGCTTCCTTTTCCTTCTATTGTCATAGCCAGTCGCAACGATGAGTTTTGTCAATTTTCAGTAGCAGAAAAAATTGCCAATGATTGGGGATCACTCTTTGTTGATGCTGGGTATTCTGGCCATATTAACGCAGAATCCGGACACGGACCTTGGCCTGAAGGGCTTATGGTCCTCTCTCACTTTCTTGCAAAAATTTGATCCAAAAGAGGTGATCTTCTTTCTCATCGCTTATGTATCTTCACCTTTGGGTAAACGTGTAATGATAAAAATTATAAAAGTATCATAGCAATATCATTGAGAAATTCTATCAATTAGGATAGTATCATTTATCAATGTTATTAAAAACCTCTCAAGATAAATAGAGAATCATGATGAATCGTCGCCACCGTATTTATGAAGGCAAGGCTAAAATTTTATATGAAGGACCTGAACCAGGGACTTACATTCAATTTTTTAAAGATGATGCAACTGCCTTTAATGCAAAAAAACATGAAATTATCGACGGAAAGGGGGTTTTAAACAACCGAATTTCGGAACATATTTTTAGCCATCTTGGACGTTTGGGCATCCCAACACATTTTATCAAACGTATAAACATGCGCGAACAGCTTATTAAAGCAGTGGAAATCATTCCGTTGGAAGTTGTTGTTCGCAATGTTGCTGCCGGCTCTCTTGCTAAGCGTTTAGGACTGGAAGAAGGAACCCCGCTTCCGCAATCCATCATTGAATTCTACTATAAAAATGATTCTCTCGATGATCCTATGGTAACGGAAGAACATATCACAGCTTTTGGGTGGGCTGTCCCACAAGAGATAGAAGATATCATGCAACTTTCAATTCGTATTAATGATTTTCTTTCTGGGCTTTTTGCCGGTGTTAACATCCAATTAATTGATTTTAAAATGGAATTTGGTCGCCTGTGGGAAGATGAAACAATGCGCATTGTTCTTGCTGATGAAATCTCTCCTGATTCTGCACGACTATGGGATATGCACACACAAGAAAAAATGGATAAAGACCGTTTTCGTCGTGATATGGGAGGGCTTATTAATGCCTATCAAGAAGTTGCCAAACGTCTTGGTATTATGAATGAAAACGAACCAACACGACCAAGTGGTCCCGTTCTCGTAAAGTAAAAACAAGGTAAAAAACATCACCTTATACAAACACCCCTCTTCAAAGGAGAGGTTCTTTTAAAAAGCAGGAAGCAAAAAATGAAAGCACGCATTACAGTTACTTTAAGAGAAAGCGTTCTTGATCCACAAGGAGAAGCAATTGTCGGTGCTTTAAAAAGTTTAGCTTTCGAAGGCATTCAATCCATTCGTCAAGGAAAGGTTTTTGATATTGTTCTTGATGAACTACCTTCTGAAACCGCAAAGAAAAAACTTGAACAAATGTGTGAAGAGTTACTCGCAAATACTGTTATTGAAAATTATACAATCGAACTTTTTTAAGTGAAATGCTCATGAAAACTGCCATCATTCAACTTCCTGGATTAAATCGTGATCGAGATATGGTTGCAGCATTACATCATATAACGGGAGTTGAGCCACTAAAAATTTGGCAAACAGAAACAACAATTCCAGATGTAGATGTTATTATTATTCCTGGTGGTTTTTCCTATGGCGACTACTTAAGATGTGGTGCAATTGGAGCGCGAACTCCCGTCTTAAAAGCCATTCGTGAAAAAGCACAAGAAGGTACGACAATTATAGGTATCTGTAATGGATTTCAAATTTTGTTGGAAGCAGGATTATTACCCGGTACTTTAATGCGTAACGCTTCTTTAAAATTTGTTTGTCGTGAAATCAAGCTTGAAGTCGTCAACGCCAAGACAAAATTTTCTCGATATTATTCTAAAGGACAAATTATTCGTTGTCCTGTTGCCCATCATGACGGAAATTATTTTGTTGATAGTGAAACATTGAAACAAATGGAAGACAATGAACAAATTGTTTTTCGCTATGCAGAAAATACAAACCCGAACGGCTCAATGAAAGATATTGCTGGTATTGTTAATAAAGCTGGTAATATTCTTGGTATGATGCCCCATCCTGAAAACTTTATTGAACCCGCCCACGGAGGTACTGACGGTCGTTTACTTTTTCAAAGTGCTTTAGAGTTAGTAAATGGATAATGCTGCAAAAATACTCGCGCTCCATAATTTAAAAAAACAAGGATTTATACCATTTCTCGCATCGTAAATCTATAAACAAAGCTCTTCACAAACAACAATGGATATTATTTTCTAAACACATAATTATTTAAGACCATTTTTAGTCTTAAATCCCACCAAACAAACGGACAAAATCTTCAGCTTACTGTCTATAAATATTTTTATTATTAAACAACATTATTGTTTATAATATAAGCTGCTAGGTTAAAAAAAATAAAAATACTAAATTTCGATTAATTTGACGGATAAATACTCATGAAGCCTTGCAATAACATCACTATTACATCAGAACTCATTGCACAACACGGGCTAAAAGAAGATGAATATCAACGTATCCTAACGTTAATTGGTAGAGAACCAACATTTACTGAACTAGGAATTTTTTCTGCAATGTGGAACGAACATTGTTCCTATAAATCATCTAAAAAATGGCTAAAAACTCTTCCGACAGAAGGAAAATGTGTCATCCAAGGACCTGGTGAAAATGCTGGTGTTGTCGATATTGGCGAAGGACAATGTGTTGTTTTCAAAATGGAAAGCCATAACCACCCTTCTTATATTGAACCTTATCAAGGTGCAGCGACAGGTGTTGGTGGTATTTTACGTGATGTCTTTACAATGGGAGCCCGTCCTGTTGCTGCTATGAATGCATTGCGATTTGGTGCTCCTGATCACCCACGAACACGCCATCTTGTTTCTGGTGTTGTTTCTGGAATAGGTGGTTACAGCAATTCTTTTGGTGTTCCAACGGTTGGTGGAGAAGTAAATTTTGATGAGCGTTATAATGGCAATATCCTTGTTAACGCTTTTGTCGCCGGTATTGCAAAGACAAACGCCCTTTTTTATTCTAAAGCGCAAGGTATTGGACTCCCTGTTGTTTATCTTGGTGCAAAAACAGGACGTGATGGTGTCGGTGGAGCAACAATGGCTTCTGCTGAATTTGATTCTTCAATCAGTGAAAAACGCCCAACTGTTCAAGTCGGTGATCCTTTTACAGAAAAATGTCTCCTTGAAGCATGTTTAGAGCTCATGGAACTTGGAGCCGTGGTTGCTATTCAAGATATGGGGGCAGCAGGACTCACCTCTTCTGCCGTTGAAATGGGAGCAAAAGGAAATCTGGGGATACAGCTTAATCTTGATACAGTTCCTGTTCGAGAAGAAAACATGACAGCCTATGAAATGATGCTTTCTGAAAGTCAAGAGCGTATGCTCATGGTCCTTAAACCAGAACTAGAAAAGCAAGCAGAAGCAATTTTTCATAAGTGGGGACTACATTTTTCTATCATTGGAAAAACAACCGATGATTTACGTTTTCGTGTATTTCATCAAGGGGAAGAAGTTGTCAATCTTCCCATCAAAGAGCTTGGTGATGAAGCGCCTGTTTATGATCGTCCTTGGAGTGAGCCGGCAAAAAAAACACCCTTGAAAGCAGAAGACGTCAAAAAAGTTGAAAATCTTGGTGATGCGCTTCTGAGCTTATTGAATTCTGCTGATCAAAGTTCTCGGCGATGGGTTTATGAACAATATGATACCCTTATCCAAGGAAATAGCCTTGTTTGTCCAGGAGGTGATGCAGGCGTTATCCGTGTAGGAAACAACAGCAAACGTGCTCTTGCTTTTTCTTCTGATGTAACACCTCGCTATTGTGAAGCAGACCCTTATGAAGGGGGGAAACAAGCTGTCGCAGAATGCTGGCGAAACATTAGTACGACAGGTGCAACACCACTGGCTGCTACAGATAATCTCAATTTTGGTAACCCTGAAAAACCTGAAATTATGGGACAGCTGGTTTTTGCTATTAAAGGTATAGGAGAAGCTTGTAGAATCCTTGATTTTCCTATCGTTTCAGGCAATGTTTCTCTTTACAACGAAACAAATGGGGAAGCCATTCTTCCAACCCCCACAATTGCTGGGGTAGGCCTTCTTAATGATTGGTCTAAAATGGTAACAATAAGTGGTATGCAAAATGGAGATATTCTTGTTTTAGTAGGAAATTGCGGCTCCCATTTAGGACAATCAATCTATGCACGTAACATTTTAAATATTGATGCAGGCCCCCCCCCCCCTGTAGATTTACAACTTGAAAAAAAGCATGGTCAATTTGTTCGAGATGTCATACATCGTGGTTTTATTCACGCCGCCCATGACCTTTCTGACGGAGGATTAGCGATAGCACTTGCTGAAATGGTGATTAAAGCAGGTAAAGGAATCAAAGTAAAATTAAGCAATAAATCACCCCATCATGCAGAACTTTTTGGAGAAGACCAAGGACGTTATCTTTTAGCCGTCAAACCTCACTCTCTTAATAGTCTTAAAGAGCGTGCACAAATCAATACAGTTTCTTTAACAGAGCTAGGTCAAGTCGAGGGTACTTCTCTTAATATAGATGGGATATTAACACTTTCAGTAGACAAACTCACAAAAGCCTATGAAAACTGGTTTCCACAATTTATGGGTGAAGAGTAAAAATTGTTTTTTCTCTTAAACAGCCTTTATAAAAAATGAACAACATAGGAGAATAATGATGGCAATGAGTGCCCATGCAATTGAAACACTTATTCGTGAAGGCATTCCTGATGCTACTGTAAGAATTCGTGATCTTGCTGGAGATGGGGAACATTATGCTGCAGAAGTTATTTCTGAAAGTTTTCGTGGTAAAACCCGTGTTCAACAACATAAAATGGTCTATGATGCCCTTAAAGGCAATATGGGAAATGACCTTCACGCCTTAATGTTGCAAACAAATGTCCCAAAATAATCTAAAATTTCTTCTTGCATTCACACATTTAATACGATTAAAAGCAGTATGAATATAAATTACACACTGATAAAAATCTGAAATATCGAGGGATAAAAATGACCACTGTTCATGATTTTATTGACAACGAAATTAAAACAAACGACGTCATTTTATTCCTGAAAGGAACACCTGACGCTCCGCAATGCGGGTTTTCAGGACAAGTTGTTCAAATTCTTGATTATTTAGGATTGAATTATAAAGGGATTAATATCTTAACTTCTAACGAATTGCGTCAAGGGATTAAAGATTACTCAAATTGGCCAACAATTCCACAGCTTTATATCAAAGGTGAATTTATCGGAGGCTGTGATATTGTTAAAGAGATGTTTCAAAACAATGAGTTACAGGAACTTTTGAAAGAAAAAAATATTCCATGTAATCAATCATAGGTATCTTTCATTTTATTCAGACTCTTAAAAAGAGCTGTTTTCAGACGAAATTTTTATTTCAAGGATGCCATATGTCATATTCAGTCGATGAACAAACGCATAGAGATGCGATTAGAAACAAAATTGGCTATAAAGAATTTGTTATTCTTATTGCTTCGCTCATGGCTATTAACGCTATAGCTGTTGATATTATGCTGCCAGCTATGCCCGATATTTTAGACGGCTTAAATGTTCTCAATGAAAATGATCAACATTATATCATTTCGAGTTATCTTATTAGCTATGGTATTGCTCAAATATTTTTCGGTCCAATAAGCGATAGGTATGGACGACGTAAACTTATTCTTCTCGGGCTTGCTTTTTATTCATTTACGGCGATTGGCTGTGCCTTTGTAACTGATTTTTCTCTCTTACTTATTTTACGTATCTTGCAAGGAATTGGAGGGGCTGCTATGCGAGTTCTTACAGTTTCCGTCGTACGTGATCTTTACAGTGGTCGAAAAATGGCAGAAGTTATGTCTATTGTTATGATGGTTTTTCTTGTTGCACCAATGGTTGGTCCCGCAACAGGACAGATCATTTTACTGCTCGGACATTGGCAATATATTTTTATTTTCATGGCAATGATTGGTTTAGGACTGATGATTTGGATTCAACTGCGCTTGCCTGAAACTCTTTATACGCAACGCTCTCTTTCCTTTTCTTCAGTTAAACACAACTTATGGATTGTAATAACCAATCGCACAACACTTTGCTATACACTTGCAACTTCCATTATTTTAGGCTGTATCTTTACCGCCGTTAATACATCACAACAAACATATGAAGGGATCTATAATCTAGGACTTTGGTTCCCTATTGCTTTTGCAGTTGGTGCTGCATTTCAAGCTCTATCATCATTCTTTAACTCTCAACTCGTTGGACGCCTTGGAATGCGGCGTATTGCTCATACTATGCTTTTGCTCTTTTGTGCCGCTTCATGCATTTGGTTTATTGGGTCCATCTTAGCAGGTGGTGTTATCCCTTTTCCTTTTTATATGACGTTATATTGTATATTAATGTTTACCTGCGGTGGTATTATGGCCAATTTCAATACACTCGCTCTTGAACCTGTAGGAGAAATAGCTGGAACAGCTTCTTCTGTATCCGGATTTCTTCAAACATCTATCGGTGCAGGACTTAGCTTTTTTATTGCCCAACAATTTGATGAAACAACCATCCCAAACTCAGCAGGATTTTTCTTTCTGAGTCTCACTGCCATACTTCTCGTCTTATGGGCTGAACGTGGTCATCTTTTTAGACAATATCATAGTAATCCTAACGAATAAATATTACTACGAAAGATTAATAACATCTCTCTTGAACAATAAGAAAATAAACCTATCAGACAAAATAAAACATCTCCAAATAGAACATTCTTGTGTTAAACATTCACATTGTTTGTTTAAAGGTACAGCTCTCGAAATATCAAATCATTTCACGACAGCACCCATAAATGGTATAATGTAAAAAAACAAACATACTATTGTTGCAACAACTCTTGTCTGTGAAACGGTTTATTAAAAAATATTTTTATTCTTTTCTTCAATAGTTTTTATGAAGACGGGCTGGTCTCTCATCTCATGATAGGCAAACAAACAGTTTTGATTGATTTAACCTGAACAAGATCGAAATAAGAGAAAAACTTACGCTTTAGGTCTTTCGTTCAATATAAAAAATAATAAATTATCTTTATAAATTAATATCTTACATAATCATAAAACCATAGGGAATTTTCCCATTTATAAAATACATTTAATTGATAAATTTTCCTGATTTTGGAAATCCTCTTGGAACCAAACGCCCGACGCCCGCACGCATTCCCATCCATTCAATGAGATCATCAGCTTGACGGTTAAAGATTCGTTCAGCTGTATCTTGCCAACTTAAGCCTTCTGATAAATTAAAAGTCTTGGCATCAACAACACCACCTTCTTTATAACGCTGTAAACGAACACCCTTACCGCGATTCATTTCTGGTATTTGTTCAATAGAAAAAATAAGCATTTTACGGTTTTCACCGACTACAGCAACATGATCACCATTTACCGGAACACAAAGCTTTACCTTATCAGGAGCTTTCACATTCATCACTTGCTTTCCTTTTCGTGTATTGGCGATCACTTCTGCAGAAGAAACAATAAAACCATTACCGTGAGATGAAACCAAGAGAAATTTTTCCTCGGCGTGATGCACAAAAGCTGTGAGAACATCGTGCTCATCATCCATATCAACTAAGAGACGAATAGGTTCACCATGTCCCCGCCCTCCAGGTAAATTATTTGCACCAATAGCAAAAAACTTCCCCCCCGTACTGATCAGCACAATCTTGTCGGTCGTAAATGCTGGAAAGGCTAACTTTAAACTGTCTCCTTCTTTAAAAGAAAGTGCTTTATAATCGTTCAAGTGTCCCTTCAAAGCACGCATCCACCCCTTTTCAGAAATAACAATAGTAATCGGTTCTTTTTCGATCATTGCTTGTTGAATATCATCAAGATCATGTCTTGGTGCCTCTTCAAACGTCGTACGTCTTTTCCCCAAGAGTGTTTCAGGCCCAAAAGTGTTTCGAACTTTTTTGATTTCTTCTGAAATTATTTTCCACTGTTTTATAGGAGAAGCTAACAAATTCTGTAGCTTTTCTTTTTCAGCTTTCAAACTTTCAAATTCTTTACGAATTTCAAATTCCTCAAGCTTACGCAAAGAACGCAAGCGCATATTAAGAATAGCTTCAGCTTGATTTTCTGTTAATTCAAACCGATTAATCAGCTTCTTTTTCGGTTCATCCTCTTCACGAATAATCTGAATGACCTCATCGAGATTTAAATAGGCAATAAGATATCCATGAAGAATTTCCAATCGGCTATCAATTTGATCAAGCCGATAATGAGAGCGACGAATAAGCACTTCTTGACGATGTTCAAGCCATTGCTGCAAACTTTCTCGCAAAGAAAGGACATTGGGTATTTTTCCCAAAGACAAAACATTCAGATTAAGGGGAAATCTTACTTCAAAGTCAGTCAATTTAAAAAGAGACTCCATAAGGAGCTCCGGATCAACCGACCGATTTTTAGGAACAAGCACGATTCTGATATCTTCTGCTGATTCATCTTGGATATCCTCAAGCATTGGCAATCGGCGTGCAAGCAATAACTCTGCTGTTTTTTCAATAAGACGTGACTTTTGAATCTGATAGGGAATTTCAGTTACAACAATCACATAAGAACCACGGCTACCAGATTCCTGATGCCAACGTGAACGCAAGCGAAAGAATCCACGCCCAACACGATAGGATTCCTCAATACTTTTTTTAGGTTCAACTAAAATTCCCCCCGTCGGAAAATCAGGACCAAGAACAAATTGATTTAATTCCTCATCATTTACATCGGGATGCGCAATCAAATGGAGTGCTGCATCACAAAGCTCAGCAACATTATGGGGGGGAATAGATGTTGCCATACCAACAGCAATACCAGAAGAACCATTTGCTAAAAGATTAGGGAAAGCTCCTGGTAAAACAACAGGCTCTTCATCTTCCTCATTATAGGTTAAACGAAAATCAATAGCATTCTCATTAATTCCTTCAAGTAACAATGCAGCCACTTCAGTCATACGTGCTTCCGTATAACGCATGGCAGCAGCATTATCACCATCAATATTACCAAAATTGCCTTGCCCATCAACCAACGGATAACGAACAGCAAAACTTTGAGCCAAGCGCACCAAGGCATCATAAATAGACGCATCCCCATGAGGATGAAATTTTCCCATGACATCACCAACAATCCGCGCACATTTCGCATAAGACTGTCCAGGATTTAGTTTGAGAAGACGCATCGCATGAACAATCCGCCGGTGGACCGGCTTCAATCCATCACGTACATCAGGCAATGCACGGTGTGTAATCGTAGAAAGTGCATAAGCCAAATAACGTTCCTGTAAAGCAGAACGTAATTCTATTGGTTCAATATGTTCTTTATCAAAAGGTAAATTCATTTTATCAGACATAGTATTAAAACAACAATTCCCACAATAATAAGAAATTATTTTATAGGATTTATTTAATGAAATCTTCTATGAGTCGACTTTTTTATTAAAAGTCAATTACATAAAAACAAACGCTGCAATTAGAACATGAACAGAAAATTATATCAATTTGAAAAATTTATACATGTCCTTCCCCCTTGTCCTAAGTAATTTATTGAAAGCTTTGTCAAATCTGATAATAATTTAACTGCTCACAAAGAGTTATTTCATTCTTTTTGGAATGACAAAAGCACCTTTCAAACATCATCTTTTATTATAAAGATAAATTGTATAACAACCCCATTCAGTTTTTCTACGAAAAACCAAAAAAATGTTCAAAGCTTATGAAATTTAAACTTTTCAGAGTAAGTCCATAGAATGGAAAACCACATTATTCTCATAAAAACGAAGAGACACAATTCTCTGCTACAACGTTGTAAAAACTTCAATAAAAAATAAATAATATATTGACATATAAAGATAATTAATTTTTTTTCAACTAAAATGAGGCTCCCGAATATTATAGAATTCTTTTATTTCTAATTTATTCATGATCAAGCAATTATAATTATTTCCTCACCTATCACAAGGGGAAAAGCCACTATAGAAACAAGGAATAAAAATGCCTCATAAAGAATCAACACAATAGCGTTTTGCCTATCTAAATTTCACAAACAGTACACGCACACACCGTTGACTCTTGAAAGGCATCAAAACTTCACTCTACGTAGAAAAAGACGAAAACAATCCATTATCAACTTTATGAGCTATTTTTGTGAGTAGGAGCCATGCGGATTCCTAAATCACGTAATTGTGTAGGAGAAACATCAGACGGAGCGCTCATTAAAAGATCAAGCGCCTGTTGGTTCATAGGGAATAAAGCAACTTCACGCAAATTTTTAACACCTTGTAACAGCATAATAATGCGGTCAATTCCCGCAGCCATGCCACCATGTGGCGGAGCCCCATAATGGAATGCACGATAAAGACCACCGAAACGATCTTTCACAACTTCCTTAGAAAGTCCTACAAGTTCAAAAACTTTAAGCATCATTTCTGGTAAGTGATTACGAATTCCACCTGATGCAATTTCATAACCATTGCAAACAAGATCATATTGAAAAGCTTTAATAGTAAGAGGATCTTGGCAGGCAAGGGCATTTTCTCCCCCTTGAGGCATGGAAAAAGGATTATGTCCAAAATCAATCTTTTTTTCATCTTCATTCCATTCAAAAAATGGAAAATCAACAATCCACGCCAAAGAGAAACTATCTCTATCAAGAAGATCTAATTCTTCCCCTACCCTTGTGCGTGCTGCTCCGGCAAAAGATGAAAACTTTTTTGGATCGCCAGCTACAAAAAAACAGGCATCCCCACTTTCAAGACCAAGCTGTATACGGATTGCTTCAGTCCTCTGTTCACCAATATTTTTGGCGATAGGCCCTGCTCCTTCAAATTTTCCTTCTTCTTCACGCCAGAAAATATAGCCGAGCCCTGGTTGCCCCTCGCCTTGTGCCCATACATTCATACGATCACAAAAAGCACGACTTCCACCCGTTTTAGCTGGAATAGCCCACACTTGTGCATTCTCATCATTCGCTAAAATTTGAGCAAAGACTTTGAAACCAGAATTATAAAAATGCTGAGAAACATCTTCCATAATGATCGGATTACGCAGATCAGGCTTATCAGAACCATATTTTCGCATTGCTTCATCATAGGAAATGCGAGGAAAGCTTTGTGTCACAGTCTTTCCATCTGCAAATTCTTCAAAAATAGAACGCATAATAGGTTCCATAGTTGCTAAAACATCTTCTTGCTCAACAAAACTCATTTCAACATCTAATTGATAAAATTCACCAGGAAGACGGTCGGCCCTTGGATCTTCATCTCTAAAACATGGAGCAATCTGAAAATAACGATCAAAACCTGACATCATCAACAACTGTTTATATTGCTGTGGCGCTTGCGGTAACGCATAAAATTTTCCCTGATGAACACGACTTGGAACCAAAAAATCACGTGCGCCTTCCGGCGATGAAGCTGTCAAAAGTGGCGTCGTAAATTCCGTAAAACCATTATTTTGCATAGCTCGTCTCATAGCCGCAATAATTTCAGTCCGACGCATGATATTTTTGTGCATAGTTTCCCGACGCAAATCAAGAAAACGATATTTTAATCGAATATCTTCTGGATAATCAGGCTCACCAAAAACCGGTAAAGGAAGCTCATCAGATTTTGAAAGAATTTCTACCTCTTGTGCAAAAATTTCAATCTCACCTGTTGGAAGCGTTGCATTAATAACCTCATCAGAACGAGCACATACCTCCCCATCCACACGAATAACCCATTCAGAACGCACTTTTTCAATAACTTTAAAAGCTGGTGAAGCAGGGTCAGCAACAATTTGTGTGATTCCAAAATGATCACGTAAATCCACAAAAAGAATCCCTCCATGATCACGAACACGATGAACCCACCCCGAAAGACGAACTTGTGTTCCTACATCACATCTACGGAGAGCCGCACAATGATGACTGCGATAACGGTGCATGTTTTTTGCCTTTGATTATAATATTCACATGCGCTACAAACGCTTTTTAATAACCATTTGTCAAGATATGAGAATAAAAACTCAAAAATAAAGTCAATAAAGCACAAATTTAATTTATCGAATTATAATAAAATGATGAATCTTATTACACAAACAACAGATCTTGAAATTGCACTTAACGCTCTACGTACCTCTGATTTTGTAACAGTCGATACTGAGTTTATCCGCGAAACAACTTTTTGGCCTCAACTGTGTTTAATACAGCTCGCCTCACCAGATGTTACAGTTTTGATTGATCCCATAGCACCAGATATTGATTTACAACCATTTTTTGACCTTATGGTCGATAAAAAAGTTGTAAAAGTTTTTCATGCTGCGCGCCAAGATATTGAAACAATTTATCACCTTGGAGGTGTTATTCCTTCCCCTCTCTTTGATACGCAAATAGCAGGATCCATTTGTGGATTTGGTGATTCTATCTCCTATGATCAAATTGTACAACGCTGTACAGGGCATCATCTTGATAAATCCTCCCGCTTTACAGACTGGAGTTACCGCCCTTTGTCTGAAAAACAACTGCTCTATGCACTTTCCGATGTAACTTACTTAAGAGATGTTTACTTGTTATTGAAAAAAAGGTTAGAGAAAAATCAAAGAGCTCACTGGATGGATGATGAAATAACAATCCTTTTAAATCCTAAAACCTATGATATGCCAGAAGATGAAGCATGGAAAAAAGTGAAAGGAAAAATTAAAAAGCCACGTGAACTTGCTGTATTACAAAAGATAGCAGCTTGGCGGGAACGTGAAGCACGAAAATACAATATGCCACGTCGTCATATCATAAAAGATGAATGTCTTATAGAAATAGCAACCCAACAACCAAAAGATGAATCTGCATTAAAACGGTTGCGCAGTCTTAATAAGAACTGGGATAAACTCTCAATTGCTCAATCATTAATCAAAGCTGTCCACGAAGGATTAGAGGTGGATCTTTCTACTTTACCCCCCATTCCTAAACATAATCCACTCAATGATACGACAGCCGCTGTTATCGATCTGCTCAAAGTGTTATTAAAAATTGTTGCAAATGAAAACAGCATTGCCCCTAAAATTATTGCAACATCTAATGATTTAGAAAAAATTGCCAATGGAGGAATAAAGAAAAATATTCCCGCTATGAATGGCTGGCGCTATGAAATATTTGGTAAAAAAGCCGAACAACTGCTAAAGGGCCAGATAGGGTTTTACTTTAACGATGGAAAAATAAGCACAAAACAGCTTTAATTTACATTTTCATTTTGAAAAATCCATTACGCTACTCATTATCTACATCAATTGGTATGCCCTATAGGCCAACGCAAACAGGATAAATAAAGCCTACTTCTGACAAAGTTAAAAAATTAAATAGTAAACTCTTATTAAAATGATAGCTAAATCTTTATCAGGTCAATTAAATAGAAATCCCATTAAAAATAATCTAAAAAAACAGACAGTTCCTTATTTAAAAGTTTTGAAAAAAAAAGTTCTGATAATAAAAGCGCATTCATTACAAAAATAGCAGCCTAGAAATAGGAACAAACAAAGATATAATGCCTCACGTCACCATATCGTATTAAAAACTACCGAGATTGCAATCTAACAATCAAAAACGAGCCAGCATAACAACTAAAATACCTAACAAAAGCAATATATTGATTTCTAAAAATAATCTAGCGTTATTTATATTGAATTAGACCTCCGAATATCGTAAGATTCTCTCACTCCGTCTCAATAAGACTCATAAAGTTTCACATAAGAATTATATGATAAAGCGCTGTTTTTTATAAATTAAATACCTTTCAAAGGATTCAAAAATCATGGTTAATAAATAGTTGTGATTTATTTCTATTTTTTATAGTGAAAGGATTTTATAATGACTGAAATGATATTCTTTTGACAGACCGTGAAAGTGCAAAACTGTTTCATATGAGTATTTCAACATTCCAGCGTCATGTAACCAATGGATCTCTCCCAAAATCTTTAAAACTTGTTTTTTATCGCGTTGGTTACAATCGTAATCTTATGAAGATAATCGAGCAAGCTAAACAGAAACGTTATAACGACACAGCATAAAAAGAAAACCTTTTCACGTAAAAATGGACAAAACTTTTCATTTTCACATGAAGCTTATGAAGTGAAAAATCCATCCTGTGATGCAAGTAACAGAATAAAAAATTATGTTTTCTTTTATGAATGCTCAGGCATTACAAATGCTTTGCGTGGTGTCTAGCATGGGCGTTATGGAACAAGTCCTATTGTCCAGCTCATGATGATAGGCTACCTAGTTTATCCCTCGTCAATGGCCCTATTATTAAGACATAAAACACGAATAAATTAGGAAAAAAATCAAAAAATTTCAAAAGCGAGAGGTTGTTTTATTATTTTTGATAACTTCTGTAATCGTCCAAGAGGACGTTCTCCTAATAACCCAGCGTAATTCTTTGGGATCTGCAGGATAATATGATCTGCTTTTTTATGCCACAATAAATGAGGTAAAATTCCTGCAACAGAAGCACTAAAAAGATGAGCAATACGCATAGTTTCGCCAAGAATACGTGCTTTTTCAATTATATTTTGAGTTGCTAATTGAAAAATGGGAAGAGATTCTTTATCAACCAATAAACTCGTATTGCGAAAAAAAACAGCAAGTGCCGCATAAAGGCGCCCTTCATGAGAAATTCCTGGATAAGATCCTAAAGCTATTTGATTTGCTGCTTCATTGCCTCGATAATCTGGATGTATACGCCAACCAATATCCGCAAGAAGACAAGCGGCTTGACGATAACGGCATTCATTTTCGGTTTCTGAAATTCCAAAAACTTCAAAAGCATTCGTCGTAAAATCAATGAGTTCTTCTGCTTGTTTTGGTGAACGTGCCCGTAAAATAGCCATTTCTGTGCATGCTGCAATGAGAGGATCTGAAAGTCGAATCGCCTGCGGCAATCGTGAATAAAGAAAACCTTCACGAACGCCAGCACCAGAAAAGATTATCTTTTCAAACTCCATACACTGAATGAGTTCAATAAGAACTATTGCCCCATAAGATAAAAGTTTTCGACGGTTCTGAGAAACCGCTGCAATCCCTCTCATATTATCAATATTGCCACGTGCTACAAGACGTAAAAAGTTCTCCATTTCAACAGCATCAACTTCATAGCCATGCATAACAGGGAGCCGATAGTGTTTCATTGCCATATGGAGTTTTGCCAAATTACGCCATGTCCCCCCTACTGCATAAAAATAACGTGCTATACCTTTACGAGCACGAACAACAGACGATTTATAAAATTGCTCATGTACAATTTTTGTAGCTACAGCACTATCATTATTTGACATATACTGTAGCCTTAAACCACCCAATGGGAGCGTTATCCCTTCACCAACATCAGAATGATCAATATCAATCAGCTCAAGACTTCCACCACCAAGATCCCCAGAAATACCTTTTGGTTGATAAAAAGTAGACACAACTCCATATGCTGAATACATAGCTTCTTCACTTCCTGAAAGAAGATATATTTTATTTTGCAAAATATCTTCAGCATGCTGAATAAATGCTACGCCATTCTGTGCATCTCGTGCTGCTGCTGTTGCTAAAGTATAGACCTCATCTGCCCCAATCTGTCGACAAAGCGTACGAAACCGTTTCAGTGTTTGCAACGCCATTTTCATCGATTTTTCTTCTAAAAATCCTGTTTTCGCCACACCATGACCGAGACCACAAAGAATCTTTTCATTAAATAAAACTGTTGGTGATCGAACAAGCCCCTCATAAATAACCAACCGAACAGAATTTGAGCCAATGTCAATAACAGCAACAGGCTTACGCCCTTTTAACCGACCTTGAGCATCTCTATATGTCATTGGATTTTAGTCTTTATGTATTTCGGCTTGTTGCCGATGCAACGCAACCAAGCGCGAAACAGAAGACTCAAAAGACTCATTTTCCCCCGCAAAACTTGTATTGGCCATAAAATACTCCTGCGCATTAAATAGACTTTCACCTATCTGCGGTGTAATACGTTTTGATGTTCCATCCTTAAGTATATCAAAGCTTTGTTGATTATCAATGATATTAGCTAACATAATCTGTAAAAGAATTTTTTGACGCACTATTTTATTAAAAACCGGAACCAATATTTCAATACGATAGTCCAAATTACGAGGCATCATATCAGCAGAGCCTAAGTAAACGAGTGCATTTTCATTAGGCAAATCTTGACCATTCCCAAAGCAAAAAATGCGACTATGTTCAAGAAAACGCCCGACAATTGATTTTACACGAATATTATCCGAAATTCCTAGAATACCAGGACGTAAACAACATATCCCCCGCACAACCAAATCAATTTGCACCCCTGCTTGACTGGCACGATATAAAGCATCAATAATTTCAGGATCAACCAATGCATTAACTTTCATCCAAATAGCAGCAAACCTTCCCTGTTGTGCATGAACAATTTCTCCCTCAATATGCTCTAAGATACGACCACGCAGTGTTAAGGGTGAAAAAGCAATCTTCATTGTTTCATTTGGACGCTCATATTGCGCAATATAATTGAATAATAACGCAACATCATGAGCGATATCATCATCCGTGGAAAAAAAAGAAAGATCGGTATAAGTTTTAGCATTAATGGGATGATAATTTCCTGTTCCAAGATGAACATAAGAGCGAAGACGTTTTCCCTCACGTCTCACAACTAATGACATCTTAGCATGCGTTTTTAATGCAATAAAACCAAAAATAACTTGAACCCCAGCACATTCAAGATCCCTGGCCCAACGAATATTTGCTTCCTCATCAAAACGTGCTTTAAGTTCTACCAAAGCAGTCACAGACTTTCCCTGTTCAGCCGCTTTAATCAAAGCGCCAACAATTGGACTATCATTTGATGTACGATAAAGTGTTTGTTTTATTTCTACAACATCAGGATCGCAAGCAGCTTGACGTAAAAATTGGACAACAACATCAAATGTCTCATAGGGGTGATGAATCACAATATCATTTTCACGAAT
This sequence comes from Bartonella sp. AP88HLJMH, assembly GCF_042195605.1. Taxonomy (NCBI): domain Bacteria; kingdom Pseudomonadati; phylum Pseudomonadota; class Alphaproteobacteria; order Hyphomicrobiales; family Bartonellaceae; genus Bartonella; species Bartonella sp. AP88HLJMH. Next base: position 32,601 of record NZ_JBHIOR010000012.1, read on the forward strand.
AGCCGCAAAACAATCCCCTTTATGTTTACGAATACATTCTGGAACACGAGAAATATAAGGAATAAATTTAAGATCATCGCGGGGAATAGAAACAATTTCTGATACCGTATTAAGCGCTAAAAATCCGTCAAGGACATTAATACAATTATCAGGAACAGCGAGACTATTCGCTATAAATTGGCGTAAACTCTCTGGCATTTTTGCGTCAAACTCAACTCGAATAACCTGCCCACGGCGCCGCCTTTTAAGAGCAGTTTCAAAAAAATGAACAAGATCCTCAGCTTCTTCTTCTACTTCAATATCACTATCTCGGATTATTCTAAATGTACCAATTTCTTTAACCTCATAGTTAGGAAATACATATTTAATAAAAAGGCAAATAACATCTTCAGATGCAATAAAACGAAAATGATTGCCTTCTTGAGGAAGAAGAATAAAACGCCTTAAAAGCATTGAAATAGATAACAACACTGTGTGTGAATTCTGATCAGTTTCTCCAGACAATTGAAGCCCAATAGAAAGCCCTAAATTAGGAATAAATGGAAAAGGATGAGTAGAATCAACAGGTAAAGGTTTTAAAACAGGAAAAATTGTCTCAAGAAAATATTTTTCAAGCCATGATTTTTCAATTTCTGAAAGATCATCAGAACAAATAATTTCAATATCATTCTTTTTTAATTCATCACGTAAAACATTCAATTCTCGTAGTTGGTGAGCCTGCAGCTTTGAAATCTCAGCTAATACAATATCAAGTTGTTCCTGTGGAGTGTGCCCATCTGCACTGCACGCTGTAACGCGAGCACGAATTTGAGCTGCTAGTCCTGCAACACGAACCATAAAAAACTCATCAAGATTTGCAGCTGAAATAGAAAGAAATTGTAGACGTTCTAATAAAGGATGTTTCGAATTAGCCGCTTCCATCAAAACACGATTATTAAATTGTAGCCATGAAAACTCTCGATTAATAAACCGTACCGGATTTTTCATTGTTATATTCGATATAGAAATTTTATCTACCACCCTCTGTTCCATATATCCTAAATAATTTTCTTTTATATTTTCTAAAATCCTTGACGAAATATCTCACATAACATTTGATAATATGTTATCATCATAATAATATATCAATGCCTAACTTCCCACATCATTTTTCCATTTAATATTTAAAAGTACTTGGAATTATTGCTATGCGCAAAGCACTAAAAGTAAGACAACTATTCTAATATAGCATAAAAGAAGAGAAATTTGTCTTAAAAAGCATCTTGCATTATTATACGCTTTATTACAAACTCACGCCTATAAAATAGAAGAGCCCAATCATAGCTGATGAGAAAATTTATTCTGGAGTTTGTATGCCATGGCTGATCACAATATTCCTCATTTCCAAAATGACCTTGGATATAAAACAATCGAAATTGGTGTGAAAGAATTTATGTGTGTAGGCGCTACACACCCATTCGATCATCCTCATATCTTTATCGATATGGGAGCAGCAGATGAGAAAATTTGCCCTTACTGCTCAACCCTTTATCGTTATGTTCCCTCGCTATCATACGATCAAACAAACCCAACAGGATGCTTATATCATCCAGAAAAGCTATTATAATTGCGTTTTTTGGCTTTCTTAATAACCCCTCTTTTAATTCTGCTTGTTTAATATGAAATCATTTGTGGAACAATCACCCATCATCGTTGGAGGAGGAATTGCTGGTTTAAGCACTGCTTTAGCACTCGCTCATAAAGGAATTGCAAGCACCATTATCGAAAAGTGTAAGCAACTTGAAACGATAGGCGCTGGTATTCAACTGACATCAAATGCAACATCTATTCTTGCTCGCTGGAAACTTCTTAACAAACTCACTGAAGTCGCGACAATCCCATATTTTCTTGAGTTAAAAGATGGATTATCTTTAAAAATACATCTACGGGCTCATCTTATTAATCTAACAGAAAAATATTGGAAAGCCCCTTATATGACGATTCACCGCGCGGCTTTACAAAAAATTTTATATAATGCAGTGATTGAAAATCCTTTGATCAAATACAAAGCAGGCGAAACGATTGTATCTTCTACCCAATCGGCAACCAACATTAAAATCACGACAATAAAAACAGATACGGCAACAGAACAGCTTTATTCAACGCCCCTCCTGATCGGATGTGATGGCGTTTGGTCAACATTACGGCAACAATCTCCTTTTCATGAAAAAGCAAATTTTAGTGGCTTTATTGCTTGGCGTGCAACAACAACATCTGATAATCTTCCTCAAAACTTTCGTTCTTCATTGCAAAATATGAAGACAATTACGGCTTGGATGGGACCAAAAAATCATCTTGTTGTCTACCCCATTCAATCGTCAGAAAAAATTTTTAATTTTGTCGCCATTACGCATGGAGAAAATTCAAAAGAAGGATGGGCCCATAAAGGAGATAAAGAAAAACTCAAATCTCTTTTTAAAGATTGGAATTCAAAAATCTTACAAATCTTTGATCATATTGATGAATGGAGTTATTGGCCACTCTTTCAAATGAAACAAAATCGTTTTATCGGTTTAGAGAGACAAGTATTTGTTGGCGATTGCGCACATGCTGCCTTACCTTTTGCAGCACAAGGTGCCGCTATGGCAATCGAAGATGCTGCCACATTAGCAAAAGCACTTTCATTGAAAGATTTTTCATTAACGAAAGCACTTTCGCTTTACGAAACAACACGCACCCCGCGTATTGCAGCAGTAAAAAAACGCGGAGATTTCAATAGATTAGCCTATCACGCAACCGGTCCCATAGCAATTGCACGCAATCTCATGATGAAAATTCGTACACCAGAGAGCATTATGTCAGATCTCAATTGGCTTTACATGTATGATGCGATGAATTCTATAAAAAATAATGATAAAAACTTATAAAATCCTTCCGACACTTTGAATATTACGAAAGAACGAGATTTTTTTTAATTTTATGACACTAAAAAAATATCATAATTTACTCAAATAAAAGCAATATTTTTCGAAACCTACAATCCGATTTTAAAAGCTCCATTTTTAGCTCTCCTAAAAGCAAAAACACCACTCAAAATCAGCTCCCATCTTTAATCTTTCTTTAACTCAATTCTACATCAACAATACCCTGAATTAATTTCATAGCATTTGCGACATGTGAATTTACCTTATATCGCTTAGGAAGCGCAATTTCGACTTCTCGCAATCCATCCTCTTGAATTAAAATAAGCCCAACCTCTCCATTCCCCCCAAGATTTAAGTTTTGTTCAATTTGTGGAAGCATATCAACTGTTTTTATAAAGAGACGCATCATTTTATGCTGTTGTAATGATTCATTTTCCAAAGACTGAATTGTTTCAATTCGCAAACTAACTCCTTCAGAACGATTTTCTGCGCTCACCGTAATAATAAAAGATTTTCCGGGTTCTAGCATCTCTTCATAATCCGAGAGTGCCTCAGAAAAGAGAACTGCTTCATATTGTCCACTTGTATCAGAAAAATGAATAATTCCCATTTTTTTACCAGATTTTGTTTTGCGCACGTTTTTTGCCACAACAGTTCCAGCAAGCCGTGCAGCCGTTGCTCCCCCTTTAACGGCATTGGCAAAATTACCCCAAGTCTGAATGCGTTTTTTGTTTAGAATAGCTTGATATTCCTCCAAAGGATGCGCAGAAAAGTAAAAACCTATAGCTTGAAATTCTCGATAAAGTTTCTCAGCCGGCAACCAAGGGGTTGTTTGCGATAAAATCAATGGTTCTTTTAATCCGCCTGCCATTCCAAATATATCAACCTGCCCGCTAGAATTGTCATCGAGAATACGAAGTGCACGCGCATGAAGGGTTCCAAGATTGGCTAATAAAACCTCACGTGCAATGTTAAAACAATCAAAAGCACCAGCACAAACTAAACTTTCCATCGCACGCTTATTAACAATACGAGGATCAACACGCGCACAAAAATCTTCCAAATCCTTAAAAACCTTATTCCCACGACAAGAAACAATATGATCTACAACAGTTTCTCCCACACCTTTAATGGCAGCAAGAGAATAATAAATACAGTTATCACCAACCTCAAAAACACGATGAGATGTTTGTATAGAAGGTGCAATAACTTCAATACCCAACCTTAATGCTTCACGCCGAAAATCATTGAGCTTATCTGTATTCGTCATATCATATGTCATTGAAGCAGCTAAAAACTCAACGGGATAGTTTGCTTTCATATAAGCTGTTTGGTAAGAAACAATTGCATAAGCAGCAGCGTGCGATTTATTAAAACCATAATCGGCAAATTTTGCTAAAAGATCAAAGATAATATCAGCTTGATCTTTATCCACACCACCTGCAACGGCTCCATTAACAAAACGCGTACGCTGTTTTTGCATTTCAGCATGAATTTTTTTCCCCATAGCACGACGTAATAAATCGGCTTCCCCAAGCGAATAGCCAGCAAGCACCTGAGCAATCTGCATCACCTGTTCTTGATAAACAATAACACCTTGTGTTTCTTTGATCAGATGATCTATCTTAGGATGAATAGAAGCAATTTCCTCTTCCCCATGTTTGCGTGCATTATAGGTTGGAATATTCTCCATTGGACCTGGACGATAAAGTGCAACCAGCGCAATAATATCTTCAATACGGTCTGGCTTCATTCCAATCAACGCCTTGCGCATACCAGAACTTTCCACCTGAAACACGCCAACCGTTTCACCACGTGCCATCATAGCGTAGGTTGCTTCATCATTCAGAGGAATATTTGATAAATCTATTTTAATCCCCTTTCTGGCAACAAAATCGACTGCCATTTTCAAAACAGTAAGCGTTTTTAATCCAAGAAAATCAAATTTTACCAGCCCCGCTTGTTCAACATATTTCATGTTAAATTGTGTAACAGGCATATCAGAACGAGGATCACGATACATCGGGACAAGCTCCCAAAGTGGACGATCTCCGATAACAATCCCAGCAGCATGAGTTGAAGCATGACGATAAAGTCCCTCCAACTGAAGCGCTATATCTAATGCGCGTCCAACAACGGGATCTTTTTTCTTTTCTTCTTCAAATTTAGGTTCATCCTTAATAGCATCTGCTAATTCTACCTGACTTCCTGGGGTGGCAGGAATTAATTTTGTAAGATAATCCACCTGACGATAAGGAACTTCTAAAACACGCCCCACATCACGCAAAACTGCACGTGCCTGTAACTTACCAAAAGTAATAATTTGAGCAACTTGATCACGTCCATATTTTTTTTGAACATATTGAATAACTTCTTCGCGCCGCTCTTGACAAAAGTCGATATCAAAATCTGGCATCGAAACACGATCTGGATTCAGAAAACGTTCAAAGAGAAGAGAAAACCGCAAGGGATCCACATCAGTAATCGTCAATGCATAAGCAACAAGTGAACCAGCACCAGAACCCCGGCCTGGTCCAACGGGAATGTCATGAACCTTTGCCCATTTTATGAAATCTGAAACGATAAGAAAATATCCAGAAAATTGCATACGCGTAATAACTGAAATTTCATAATCAAGCCGCTGTTCATAATCTGCAATCGTATATCCTTCAGCCAACCCTATTGTTTCAAGCCGAATCTTCAAACCATCTTTAGCCTGATTTAATAACTCACTATCTTCTATTTCTATAGTAGTTTCTGAATTAACAGATTGTTCTATAAAACGAGGCAATATCGGTTTTCGAAGAGGCGAGGCAATATGACAACGCAATGCAATTTCAACACTATTTTCCAAAGCTTCTGGAAGATCAGAAAACAGTGTAACCATTTCATCTTGTGACTTCAAATAATGATCTGGTGTCACACGTTTGCGATCTGGATTAGAGACAATTTGTCCTTCTGAAACAGCCATCAGCGCATCATGCGCTTCATACCCTTCTCTTTGCAGAAAAAAAGCTTCATTCGTTGCTACAAGAGGAATTTCATGCGCATAAGCCAATTCAATAAGATCAGCTTCTACTCTCCGGTCATAAGAGCCATGCCGTTGTAACTCCACATAAAGACGATCAGCAAAAGATTTTTTCAAATAAATTAAGCGCTCAACAGCATGTTCTTTTTTCTCTTCTGCCAAAGAAAGATTAATAGGTCCTCCCTTTCCACCCGTTAAAGCGATTATGCCTTCACTGTGTTCTGACAACCAATCAGCTTTAATATGAGGAGGATCAGTATCACACTTATCAAGATAAGCACGACTCACAAGACGAACCAAATGAGCATAACCGGTTTCGCTAGCAGCCAAAAGAACAATAGAGCAAAAATCAGAAGCATTACGTCCTTTAACCAAACGTGAATGATCATTTTCATCACAAAAATCAACAGTAAGCTGACAACCAATAATAGGTTGGACCCCATGAGAAAGACAATGCTGTGAAAATTCCAAAGCACCAAATAAATTATTGGTATCGGTAATAGCAACCGCTGGTGCATGATCTGAAATCGTCTGTTGAATAATTTGGGGGATTTTTAAAGCCCCTTCGAGCAAGGAATAAGCTGAATGCACTCTCAAATGAATAAAGCGAGGAAGAGAATTTTTGTTCTCTTGCATTTGCATTTTATTTTTTACCACTCTCACAATTTCCCACTACAAAATAAATGCTAAACAGCACCCCTTATAAAAGAAAAAACTTCTGTTCATCATCAAACTTTAAAGCTATAAATTCATCATCCTACATAGGAGCAATATCCCAATTTTATTAATATTTATAAGAGAGTTCTATCAAGAAAATGCTTCTATTCACAGCAAATAAACACCTAAAATAAAAAGAAAAACAATATACCTCATCTAAGTACTTTAATTTTTGACCATTTAATTGTATTTTTCTTTAAATATTAATTTCTCTTCCTAAAGTTCAATGTGTAAATAAAGCAACCTTGTCTTTATGACTTTATCCCCAAAAAGCTCTTCTAAAGGTCTAGAAAAAACAAAAAGGGCAGGTTAAATTTGCTCATGCCTCCAAGTCTTCTTACCCCACTTTTTAATTCTATCCGAACTCTTTCTGGTATTACACCTAAAGTCTATGGTTTATTGACCAAACTCTTAGATGTTAATCCCACACAACGCGAAGCAACCCTTATTGACCTTCTTCAATTAATGCCCCATTCCGTTATAGACCGCAGAATGCGTCCCAACATTACTTGTGCAAAAGAAGGAGATACTGTTACGCTCGAAATTATCATCGATCAGCATCAACCACCACCCCGTGGTCACAACCGAATTCCCTATCGTGTTATTGCCCATGATCACACAGGAAAAATAAATTTAGTCTTTTTTCATGCTCAACCTCTTTGGCTAAAAAAACAACTCCCCGAAGGAAAAAAAGTCATTATATCAGGAAAAGTTGAATGGTTTAATGGACAGCTTTCAATGGCGCATCCAGACTATATTGCCCCAAGCGAACAATCAAATCAGATACCTCTGATCGAACCTGTCTATCCCTCTACTGCCGGACTAACTGTAAAGACACTAAGACGCGCCATACAAAACGCTCTTGATTTTATTCCTCTTCTACCAGAATGGATAGATGAAAATGTAAAAAAGCAGCAAAATTTTCCTTCTTTTTCTGTTGCTTTACGCCGTATCCATGCACCCATTAACCCCAATGATCTATCCTTAGAAAGTACAGCACGCAAACGTCTTGCCTATGATGAATTGCTCGCTTGTCAATTGGCACTAGGACTCGTGCGTTTGAAAACTAAATCTCTTGTTGGCACTTCTCGACCATCAACAGGAATTTATACTAAAAAATTGCTTAATATCCTCCCCTTTCAACTCACAACCGGACAAAAAAAAGCAGTAGAAGATATCGCAAATGATCTTGCTTCACCAGAACCGATGCTAAGACTACTTCAAGGTGATGTAGGCGCAGGAAAAACTGTTGTTGCATTGATGGCAATGGCACAAATTGCTGAAAATTCAGGACAATCAGCTTTAATGGCACCAACTGAAGTGCTTGCTAGGCAACATTTTGCCACCATCGCTCCTCTTGCCGAAAAGGTCGGATTACAAACAACGCTTTTAACAGGACGAGAAAAAGGGAAATTGCGGACAAATATCGTGAATGATATTCTGTCAGGTCAAGTTTCTATTGTCATCGGAACCCATGCTCTCATACAAAACAGTGTTACTTATAATAATCTCGCTTTAACCATTATCGATGAACAACACCGTTTTGGTGTCCATCAACGTATCGCTCTTACAGAAAAAGGCAATAAAGCTGATCTGCTGGTTATGACCGCCACGCCCATTCCGCGCACACTTGTCTTAACAGCTTTTGGTGATATGGATGTCTCTAAAATTACCGAAAAACCAATGGGACGACAACCCATTACAACAGCAACGCTTTCTTTGAAACGTCTTCATGAGCTTATAGAGAGAATCGCAATTGCATTAGAAAAAGGAGAAAAGCTCTATTGGATTTGTCCTTTAGTAGAAGAATCGACAGCTCTTGATCTCACTTCAATTGAAAACCGCTTTGCATTTCTCCATGAGCGCTTTGGAGCACACGTTGGTATGATCCATGGAAAAATGTCTACAGCAGAAAAAGAAGCCGCTATGGCATCTTTTAAATGTGGAAATACACGTATTTTAGTTGCAACCACCGTCATTGAAGTGGGAGTAGATATTCCAGATGCTTCGATCATTATCATCGAACACGCGGAACATTTTGGCCTTTCACAATTGCACCAATTACGTGGACGTGTAGGACGAGGCGATAAAAAATCTTCCTGCATTTTGCTCTATAAAGATCCACTGACTAAAACAGCAGCAACACGCCTTAATATTATCCGCAATACAGAAGATGGTTTTGAAATTGCTGAAGAAGATTGGCGCCTACGAGGCGAAGGAGAACTTTTAGGTACAAAACAATCCGGAGTCCCTGAATTTCATATAGCAAACCTTGCAGTTCATAGCGATCTTTTGTCAATGGCAAGAAAAGATGCTCGTTTATTTTTACAACGCGATCCTCATCTTTCTTCTGAGCAAGGACAAGCTTTACGGTTGCTCCTTTATCTTTTCGGACACAACGATGCTGCACGCCTCTTACGAGCAGGATAACAAAGACCCTCTAATAAAAAACTTAAATACCTCTCTGTTCAAATATGATTTTCTCTTAGAATTACCCATAAATGATCTACGCAGTCTCTTACCATCTTTATGCTTCATGAACGAATAACAAATCAACTGCATTAAAACAGTAGAAGCAATATTGCGTCTTTTTTTACCATTATATTCACATAACTGATCTATTTTTTGATAGGTAAGAAAATATTTTTCGTTTTATCGTAAAGGATTTAGGAATAAAAAACCTTTCTTCAGTATTCTCGTTCAACAGAGAAAAATGAAAAAATAAGTTTCATTATAAATCAATTTCTTACACTTGATTATTCTCCAAAAGATTCAGAAATATACTTTTATTCAACCGTGACTGATTTTGCTAAATTACGGGGTTGATCAACATCTGTTCCTAATAAAACAGCCGTATGATAAGCGATTAACTGAACAGGGAGTGCATAAATAATAGGAGAAATAAATTCTGGAACATCTGGCAAAGTGATCGTTGATAAAGTCTTAAGACAAGCTACTTCTGCTCCCTTTTTATCGGTTATTAAAATAATACGACCATTACGCGCTACCACTTCTTGCATATTAGAAAAAGTTTTTTCAAACCACCGATCATAAGGTGCAACAACAATAACGGGTATTGTCTCATCCACCAGAGCAATTGGTCCATGCTTTAATTCACCTGCCGCATAACCTTCAGCATGAATATAAGAAAGCTCTTTCAGTTTAAGGGCTCCCTCCAAAGCAATCGGATAAGAAGTTCCACGTCCTAGATAAAGAACACTTTTTGCATTTACCAAATCACGACAAATACATTCAATTTTTCTCTCTAGTTTTAAGACCTCATTTAAAATACGTGGAACTTCTGCCAACTGTTGAACCAGTTTCTTTTCCATTTGAGCCGAAAGATAGCCACGTTGTTTAGCCGCACTAAGAGCGAGTGAAGCAAGCGTTGCCAATTGACAGGTAAAAGCTTTTGTTGAAGCAACACCTATTTCCGGTCCGGCAAGTGTTGGGAGAATAAAATCAGCCTCCCTTGCCATTGTTGATTGCTCTACATTCACAATTGTTGCTGTTTTTACACTCCGCTCACGACAATAACGCAAAGAAGCCAATGTATCAGCTGTCTCACCAGATTGAGAAACAAACAGCGATAACACATCAGACGTTATAGGAGGTTCACGATAACGAAACTCCGAAGCAACATCATTATCAACACTTAAAGCGGCAAATTTCTCAAACCAATAGCGCGCAACTAAGGTTGAATAATAAGCCGTTCCACAACTCGCAAAAAGGAGACGATGAATATTTTTCCAATCAATCAAATTCTCAAGGGGTCGAACCGCATAATTTCCAAGATCAAGATAATGCGCCAAATTATGAGAAATCACTTCAGGTTGTTCAAACATTTCCTTGTGCATAAAATGACGATGATTACCCTTAGAAATCAATAAAGCCCCTTCAAGTAATGTCGTCACAGGACGTTTTACCGGTTGATTATTAGCATCATAAATTGTAACACCTTCCCGTGTGAGAACAGCCCAATCCCCATCTTCCATATAGCTAATATAATCAACGAATGGTGCCAAAGCTATGGCATCTGACCCCACAAAAAATTCATCTTTTCCATAACCAATTGCCAGAGGTGGACCAGAACAAGCCGCAATCATAAGGTTATCTTCACCTTCGAAAATAAGAGCAATAGCAAAAGCCCCCTGCAGCCTTTTCCAACTGGTACGTATGGCTTCTTGCGGAGAAAGACCATCTTTTAATGCACGCGTTATTAAATGTGCAATAACTTCCGTATCCGTCTCTGTTTCAAAGATACAACCATCCTCTATGAGTTCCTTTTGCAGTTCTACAAAATTTTCAATAATACCATTATGAACAATCGCAAGCTTTTCAGTCACATGGGGATGCGCATTGCGTTCAACAGCAATTCCATGCGTAGCCCAACGGGTATGACCAATCCCTAAACTTCCCTCCAGAGGTGTTTTTTTTAATTTTTCTTCTAAATGAACAAGCTTCCCCTCAGCACGTACACGATAAAGATGCCCATTATGGACCGTTGCCACCCCAGATGAATCATACCCTCTATATTCAAGACGTTTTAACCCCTCAACCAAAGAGGACGTAACACACCTCTTTCCAAGAACTCCAATAATTCCACACATTAAAAAGCTCCAACCCACATCTTAAGATTCAAATTTTACAAAACAATCCAACAGCCTTTATTTAAAACTATAAATAATAAAAATAATTCAAACATGGAATACGGCAATCTTTAAGAATAAATCTTCCATCCATCGTTAGATTAACACGAAACAAAAGAATAAGCTGAAAATAATCATTTTTTCTGTTTGTTTTCTAACAAACGCTCTCGAAATTTTGTCGCATAGCCCTCTTTTATAACCTGTCGTGCACGCCCAAAAGCCATACTGTTCATAGGAATATTTTCAGTAATAACACTTCCTGAAGCAACATAAGAGCCATCCCCTATTACCAATGGGGAAACAAGTGCCGTATTAGACCCAACAAAAGCATGATCACCAATCATGGTTTTATATTTGTTAAATCCATCATAATTGCAAGTAATCGTACCGGCTCCAATATTGGTATGTGCACCAATTTCGGCATCACCAATATAACTTAAATGATTGATTTTAGAAGATTCTCCTACCTTAGCTTGTTTGACTTCACAAAAATTTCCAATCTTTACGGACTTTGCCAACTCTGTTCCAGGACGCAAACGTGCATAGGGACCAATCTGTGCATCTCTACCAACCACAGCACCTTCGAGATAACTAAATGCATGAATAACCGCACCAGATTGTACTTTTACGTTTAACCCAAAATAAACATTTGGTTCTATCACCACCCCTGGTGCAATTTCTGTATCATAAGAAAAATAGAGTGTTTCTGGCTTTAAGAGTGTAACACCCGATAACATTAAATCGCGCGCTTTACGTTTTTGCCACAAAGAATCAGCCTCAGAAAGCTCAAGACCGTTGTTAATTCCTACAATATCTTCAAAAGGAACTTCAACAACACGCACATCTAATCCTTCGCATGTTGCAAGAGAAGCAATATCTGTTAAGTAATATTCTTTTTTCACATTATTATTACCAACTTTCTCTAAAAGAGAAAGTGCATGTTTTCCACGCATAGCGAGTATTCCACCGTTACAAAAAGAAATCTTTTTTTCTTCATCGCTAGCGTCTTTTTCTTCTACAATTGCAATCAATTGACCATTTTTCTCGAGAAGACGCCCATAACCTGTTGGATGTTTGGTATGAAAACCTGCAAAAACAACATCTGCTCCATCAGCAAGCTGTGCACGCATTTGGTGCAATGAATCTTGCTGAATGAGAGGAGTATCCCCAAAAACAATGAGCACATCATCCACCTCCTTTTGCAAAGCTAAACGAGCAGACAAAACAGCATGGGCAGTTCCTAAACGCTCTTTTTGTTCAAAAATCATTACATCTTTTACAAATGACTGAACAACGTGCGTAACCTCCTTAGCACCATATCCCACAACAACCACTAATTGTGAAGAGCCTGCCAATTCTATTTGTTTTAGAACATGGCATATAAGAGGCAATCCAGCAATTTTATGAAGTACCTTAGGCAGAGACGATTTCATGCGCGTCCCCTCACCTGCGGCAAGAACAATAGAAAGACAACTTCTAACCATAAAAACACATAAGACTAACGAGAAAATCCAAAAAAATTCATAATATTGTGCCAACGAATATCTTCAATATAACTCAACGAAGGATAATGTTCTAAAAGCCAAAATGAAAGATCCTGCATAGAACCTGTTAAAAACAAAATCCCTGTAAGAATAAGAAAAACACCAATGATTTTTTCAACTTTTCCTAAATGAATACGAAAAGCTCCTAAAAATCGCATAAAACTGCTCGAAAATAAAGCTGCTAACATAAAAGGAATAGCAAGACCTAATGCATAAACCGCTAAGAGAACAGCTCCCTCTCCCACAGTTTCTTTTGTTCCAGCAAGCGTTATAATAGGACCTAAAATAGGGCCAATACACGGTGTCCAACCAAAGGCAAAAGCTAAACCGATAATATACGCGCCTAAAGGACCAGCAGGTGTTTTTTGGGTCTGAAAACGCGCCTCACGAAATAAAAAAGCGATCTTGAAAATCCCCAAAAAATTTAAACCAAAAATAATAATGACAATTCCAGCAGCAAGGGCAAACCAATCACGATAATAACCGATGAATTTCCCAATTGTACTAGCACTGGCACCTAAAGCAACAAAAACAGTCGTAAACCCAAGAACAAAAGCAATAACAGAAGATAATAAAGCCCACCGGATAAAGACTTTCTCATCAGGCTTTTCTGAACGAAAATCATCAATACCAACCCCTGCCATATAGCACAAATAAGGAGGAACTAACGGCAAAACGCATGGTGACAAAAAAGAGAGTGCCCCAGCAAAAAACACACCAACTGTTGAAATTTCAATCAAAATTCATACCCCGTCTTTCATCATAGTTTACCCCCCCATGAACAACAATCAATCCACATCTTCATCAACTCGCTGCATATTTTCTTCATTCGCTATCACACTTATATCTTCATCATGACCAGAAACGACTGAAAAAACTTTTTGATAGATTTTATCTTTATTTTTAGCAATTGCAATATACTCTCCCTCCGCTAACACGAGTGAAACATACGCACCTACTGTTTCATAAACGATATCACCAGAATCATTGGCAAGAGACCAACTTGTATCTGCAAGCGCTTCTCCTCTTTCTTGTCGCACCAGCTTTAAGACAATCTGAGCAGCCTGATGTTCAAGAGTAACTTCTGTTATTTTACCCGCATCCACTTGAATATCCGAACGAGCCGTCGCATTAATAGAACCATAATGGGAAGCAACATGGTAGCGGCCAGCTTTTAAACGCACAACTGATTGGGGTTTAACATTTGATATAATTACTCCCGTATCATCATTTTCTTTTTCATCCTCATAAATGGTAAAACGGAGTTCCTTTTCATTCATTACGCCATTGAGCAGTGTTGCATTTAAAATGACACCACCAGCCTCAAGATTAAAGTTTTTTACAAGACTCTGCCCATTTTCTAAACGAATATGGCGCACAGCACTCATATGACCAAATGAGACATGAACAAGATAATTTCCTGGTTCGAGATCAAAACGTGCACTTCCCCCCTTATAGGTTGCCACTAATGGTAACTTATTATCAATCCCTAGAATAGGAGCATAAACCCGCCAGACAAGCCCTTTTTCAATATCCGGATGACTATTTGTTAATCGAGCATTCAAAATGAGTTGTGTTTGAGATGCTAAGTTTTCGTTCTCCTGCTCTTGAGTCTTTACAATAAAACTCCTTGATTGTCTCTGCTGCTGATCTTGCCCTTCTCCTGCTTCAGAAAAAGCACAGTGGCTCCAAGTCAATAAAGAAAGCGCCACGCACAACCATACACATCGGTGCACTATTTTTATAAGAATACCCATTTTTGCATTGTTGACCAACATGATCTTTTTTTCAAGAAACAATATCACACAGCCATCATTTTAAATTGAGAAACTTACACCACAACCACATGATGAAACAGCATTGGGATTGTGGATTTGAAAAGACTGCCCCATAAGATCATCAACAAAATCAATCTCAGCTCCTTCCATAAAAGGAAGTGATAGTAAATCAATAAACACAACTGCCCCGTCTTTTTTGAGAACGAGGTCATCTTCACACATTTCAGAAACCAAGTCATATTTATAAGAAAAACCAGAACACCCACCACCTTCAACAGAAATACGTAATGCTATTTTATCGGGTTCACGCAAAAGTATCTGTGCAATTTTTTTGGCAGCAACATCTGAAATTTTCACATTCATTTTATATATCCTTGCATTAAACCATCAAGAAAGAGTATCCTACACTCAAAGAGCAGTTTATTTCTCATAAACCACTCTCAATTTTAAGATGATAATAGACAGCTTGCAATGGATATAGGCAATATCAACTTCAATTACCAATCTCGAGCAGTATACAGTGCTCATCCACAAACAAGCCGTGGTCGATTATACCATGAAACGATGAGCACCACACGCTCACCTTTTCAACGAGATAGAGATCGTATTATCCATTCTAATGCATTTCGACGTCTTAAACATAAAACGCAAGTGTTTATTGCTGATGAAAGCGATCATTACCGTACTCGCCTAACCCATTCCATAGAGGTTTCTCAAATTGCAAGAACATTAGCCCGTGCCCTGTGTCTTGATGAAGACCTTGCCGAAGCCATTGCCCTTGTTCACGACTTTGGACACACACCCTTTGGCCATGCAGGAGAAGATGCTCTTAATGAAGCCATGGTACATTATGGCGGCTTTGATCATAATGCACAAGCATTACGCATTGTAACAAAACTAGAACAGCGCTATGCAAATTTTGATGGACTTAACCTTACATGGGAAACCCTCGAAGGACTAGTAAAGCATAATGGTCCCCTTTTAGGTCCTCACGCAAAGAATAAGGAGGTTCCTATCGATATTTTACAATACAATGCAAAGCAAGACCTTGCACTCGATTGTTTTGCAGGGCTAGAAGCGCAATGTGCTGCTATTGCAGATGATATCGCATACAATGCGCATGATATTGATGATGGTCTACGTTCGCAATTTTTAACACTCGATCAATTTGAACATGTTCCACTAACAGCAGCAATATTAAAAGATATAACAGATGAGCATCCCCACCTCGACCAAGCGCGTCGCGGTTACACACTTGTACGAAGACAAATAACAACCATGGTTGAAGATGTTATCAAACAATCACAAGAAAATTTAGCACGCATCAAACCAACAAGCATAAACGATATTCACCAAGCAAAACAAACCATTGTCACCTTTTCACCGACAATGACCGTTTATGAAAAAGAACTAAAAAACTTTTTATTTAAAAATCTTTACTACCATGAACAAGTTCTTAGTCGTCGCAATGCAGCAAAATGCATTGTACAAAAATTATTCAATTGTTATTATGAAAATCCAAATACAATGCCTGAAAGTTGGCAGAGCAAAACAGTGCACTTAAAAAATCAAGAGTTAGCACGTTTGATTGCTGACTTTCTTTCAGGCATGACGGATCACTACGCTCTACGTGAATATCAGCGTTTATTTGACCATACAGATAATTTCGTTTAATGGCTTTTGGCATCATCATGGAAGCTAAATATGAATATCTTTAAAAACTTCGAAAAAAAAATTAAGAGATCAATTGAATTATCTGATATAAAAGGAAAAAATGGAGAAGATCTAGATTTATCAAAAATCACTGTTGATCCTCCGCGTGATTCCTCCCACGGTCATTTATCAACCAATGCTGCTATGGTGCTTGCAAAATCTATTGGAATCAATCCACGTGCACTTGCAGATAAAATCATAGAACTTCTTAAAAATGATTCCTCTATCGAAAATATAGATGTTGCCGGTCCTGGTTTTATAAACATAAAGCTTACAAAATTATTTTGGCAAGATGCTATAAAATCTATGCTTGAATTAGGCACTTCTTATGGTCGTATTCCAATGGGACAAGGAAAATGCGTCAATGTTGAATATGTCTCAGCAAATCCCACTGGACCAATGCATGTAGGACACTGCCGCGGAGCAGTTGTTGGGGATGTTCTCTCCAATTTGCTACAATTTACGGGCTATAACATTACAAAAGAGTATTATATCAATGATGCGGGTCAACAAATCGAAGTCCTCGCCCATTCGGTACTATTGCGCTATCGTGAAGCTCTTGGGCAAGAAATTAATGAAATTCCAGAAGGACTCTATCCTGGAGAATACTTGATACCATTGGGTCAATCGCTTGCTCAAGAGTTTGGTGACCAACTCCTCACGATGGATAAAGATGAAGCCTTATCTCTTGTGAAAGAACGTGCAATTCATGCAATGATGTCCATGATTCGCGAAGATTTGGCTGCTCTTAATATTTATCATGATATCTTTTTCTCTGAGCGAATGCTTTATGCAGATAATGCACGCGCCATTCGTAACACCATCAACGACCTCACTTTAAATGGTTATATCTACAAAGGAAAACTCCCCCCTCCCAAAGGACAAAATACAGAAGACTGGGAACCAAGCGAACAAACTTTGTTCCGTTCAACAAATGTCGGTGATGACCAAGACCGTGTTTTAGTCAAATCTGACGGTTCTTACACTTATTTTGCTGCTGATGTTGCTTATTTTCGGGATAAATTTAATCGTCATTTTGATGAAATGATTTATATTCTAGGCGCAGACCATGCTGGCTATGTAAAGCGGCTAGAGGCAATGGCAAAAGCAATTTCTGGGGATAAAGCTAAATTAAGTGTCTTCTTGTGTCAATTGGTAAAACTTTTTCGCAACGGTCATCCTGTACGCATGTCAAAAAGAGCAGGATCTTTTGTCACTCTACGGGATGTTGTCGAAGAGGTTGGGCGTGATCCTGTGCGTTTTATGATGCTATACCGTAAGTGTGAAGCACCTCTTGATTTTGATTTTGCAAAAGTAACAGAACAATCAAAAGATAACCCCATCTTTTACGTACAATATGCAAGTGCACGTTGTCACTCAGTCTTTCGTCAAGCACAAGAAGCGCTTCATATTAAAAGCTTTTCAAATAATACATTGATTGCCCATCTTCATCGATTAACAGATGACCATGAAATATTGTTAATACGCAAACTTTCTGAATATCCACGTATCATTGAACAGGCCGTAATTCATAAAGAACCGCATCGATTAGCGTTTTACCTTTATGACCTTGCCTCCAGCTTTCACACCCATTGGAATAAAGGGAGTGAAAATCTCAATTTACGCTTTATTCAACCTGATGATAAAGAGTTATCCTTTGCAAGATTAGGATTGATACAAGCTGTTATCAATATTTTATCATCAGGGCTTACCATCATAGGAGTCGAAGCACCCATAGAAATGCGTTGAAAAAGTTCTATAAATACATACAATAGGTACTCTATTGATAAACTTTTTCATGTATCCTTGCATGAGAGGGGGAAAATTTATAATTTTAATATAACAAATCAAAATCAACCATTGATTGCACGTAAGTGCAAACCATCATGTGAGAAAAGCTATGAGCGATAACGATCGCAAAAATCTACACGAAACAAAACACGATCATGAACACCATGATCCTTTAGAAAGGCTTACGCGCATTTTTAATCCGCACAAACAAAGCGGAAACCAAAATGAGCAATCTTCTTTAAAAACAGAACGATCAACATCTCACCCCGAAACATCATCCCATGATGATGATTTTGATTTCTCCTTTCTAGAAGAGGAACTTGAAAAAAATTTAGCACATGACTTACCGTTTGATGATCAAAAAAAACAATGGGACTTGCATGCAACCAGCAACGCAACAGCCTCAGATATTGCACAATCTTCTTCTTTCAACCATTCAAAACAAAATAATTTATCTGAAGAGAAATATTCTTCACCTAGCAGTCATGATGAAGAACAAATTTTAGATGAGCTTTCTCCATTACCAATCCCAAAGAATCAATCACATCAACAGAAAAAAACAGCAACCAATGCTGATCCTTTTCTTGAAAAAAGTAATCTTATGTCACAATCAGAATCAGAAAATTTCTTTTTTGATAAATCTGAAAGGCACGAAAATAAGAGAGAGACGCCAGAAGATGTTGAACAAACCAATCGTTTTTCACAAATAAATTCACAACAACCTGAGACTACGAATATACAAAAAACTTATGAGGACAATCAAAACCTCTATGACACTCCTATAAACCATCCCTATAAAATTTCAGCGGATCAAGAAAATTGGATTAAAAAAGATTATCCTGATGTCTCCTCTTCTACAGAGGAAAATGAGTTTTTCTCATCTTCTAATCTTGTGTCAGAAAGACAAAACACTGCAAGAAATCAAACAACAAGTACCTTCTCCTCACCTTTAGATTCTCCACCAGTTGATAGACAATCTTATTTAAAGGGGGCTTCACAAGAAGATCATACAACCAATTATCCCCATTTTTTTGCAGAAAACCCCTCACAACAAGAAACTTATGGCGAAAAAGTTCCGATATATGATGAGGCTCGAGCCCAATACATCAATAACGCCGAAGGTGCCTCTAACCCAAATAGAGAAATTTCATATAATGAAAATAATTTAGATGAGTTTCTTTCCTCATCCCCCTCTTTAAATACAAAACAAACGGATGGCTTTTTTGCCCATAACTATACGCACAGAGATACTCCCCCTCCCAATGTTGATACTTATAAATTTTCAGAGGAAATCGTAGAAAAAACTGGTCCTATTATGGTTCCAGAAGTCCCGTATGAAGCGCCAGAATATGATGTGCCAACTAATGGTGGTTTAGAAGAAGAATTTGCTGATGTACTCAATGTAGGGAATGTCCCAACGGATAATTTTTCTCAAAAAAAACAGAAAAACGAGGTTTTTAGTGAAGTTTTTCATCAGTCTATGCAAAATTCAAAAGAAGGTGTTTATATAAACTCTAAAGAACAAAATTCCGACTATTTTTCTTCTGCCAATATGGAATATAATTTTCCCTCTTTTAGCGAGAATTCATCATACACAAACTCAGATGAGGTTCCCACACCTCCATCAGCTCCTCCTCCCTTAAAAAGTTTTATTTTTGGTAAAACTTTCATTAAAGTTTTTTTTATACTTATTTTAATAGGACTTGGGTTTGCTGGTTATTCTCATTTTTTTATGCCATCACAAAAAAATGAAGAAACGGTCATTATCCACGCTGATAATACGCCTTTTAAATTCAAACCAGAAACAACTGAAACGAAAAATGATGTTGCACATAATTTAGATATCTATAAACAAACAACTGAACAAAATGAGAAACAAGAAAATACACAACAATTTCTTATTGATAACTCTGAACAACCTGAAAATTTAAAAGAATTAAACCCTGAAGAATCTTCAAGCGTTTCCTCATCGTCTTTAAATGAATCTGATGTTGAAGATGCAGTCACAGAAGCCATAAATCATACTATTCCAATGCGAGAAGTACAAACTGTTATTGTCAATCAAGATGGTACAGTTACACTAGCCCCTGCGCATCAAACAAACAGCAAAACTGCTGCTCAATCTGAAGAAAGCATTGATCAAACTTCTAATGAACTTCAAGATTCGTCCCTTGTTTTGTCGCATGATTCAGATATAAACGACCAAGAAAGAGATCATGATCTCAAAAATAATATTGATAAAATAATCGCAGAAAATAATTCTAGCTCAAATATTGAAGAAAAATTTATCCCTATCCCTTCTCATGCAGAAAGAAATACACAAGTTGAAACACCAGCCGCGTCTCGCCCCATATCACCAAACAGAGTCGCAGCACAAAATTCAGAAAGTTATTACGTACAACTTGCATCTCAACCAACGTATGAGCTCGCTAGAAATTCTTTAAAAAATATGAAATCTAAATTTGGATTCCTTATCGGTGCCCGTTCTTTAAATATTCAATCCGCTTTTATACCAGGAAAAGGTACTTATTACCGTGTTCGGATTCAAGCGCAAGACCGTAATGAAGCCATAATCCTTTGTGAATCCATTAAAAGTTCTGGTGGAAGCTGCTTCATCACACGCTAAACCAATAATGCAACGGTTTTAACAACCGTTGCATTATTTATTTCCATACCATTTAATTACTTATCAAAAACTTCAGAAATTAAAATCATTCCTCTCTTTTTTATGTCTTTGTGCTGACTTTATTCCTTAATCTACGTCGATTTTCGCCCTATCTAAAAGATTATATTTACGAAAAAATTACTCCGTACCCTTATAGGTATAAGGTACAGGAGGAAGCGAATTTAAATCTTTTTTGGGCGTTGTTACACTTTGGCTTGTTTCTGGGGTATTATAACGCGAACTATGTTCAGGAGATTTTGCAAAAAAAGATCCTAAAAAACCAAAAATAAACCAGATAATAACCATCGCAAGAAGAATAGCAAAAATACCCTTAGCGATTGAAACAGGTTGTTCACGACCTCTTCTTTCTGCGGCCATACGTTCTTCATATGTGTGATAATTTTTATCAATCATAGTGGATTCCTTTTCTCAATTCCCTTACCTTTAAATTTCTAGAAAATATGCATATATGAAATTATTCAGATACTTATTGTGAGAAAACGATAATTATAGACAAAAGTTCCAGCTTACTTCATAAAGTTGAGAAAAAGAAGCGAGGATAGAATTAAAATATCTACCCTACTCTAGCCTTTGAATTCTATAATAAACCCCTTTGTATTCTATAATAAAACATTGACACAAAGGTTTTGTTAATAATAGAGTTATAATCAAAATATTTCATTATTTTTATTAATAAAAATGAAACATACTCAAAAGGTTTTTTATGAAATCTCCCATATCATCGCTTCCCTTTAAAATAGAAAAACACCCATCTCCTCTGTCAGAAGAAAAATATGAAGAAATTTTAAAAAGTCCCGGTTTTGGTCAATTTTTTACAGACCACATGTGTACTATTCAATGGACTGAAGACAAAGGCTGGCACAATGCCGTCATTTCTCAATACAAAGCTTTAGAAATTAACCCTGCAAGTACCGTTTTACATTACGGACAGGAAATTTTTGAGGGTTTAAAAGCATATCGTGCAAAAGATGGACGCATCTTGCTCTTCCGTCCTGATGCCAATGCACAACGCTTTATAGAATCAGCACAACGTTTAGCTATGCCAGAATTGCCAAAAGATATTTTTCTGGATGCCGTTTATCAATTAGTAAAGATTGATCAAAAATGGGTTTCTGATCAGCCCAACGCTAGCCTCTATATCCGTCCATTTATGTTTGGCAATGAAAACTTTTTGGGAGTCCGCCCTTCTCAAGAATATCTTTTTTGTGTCATAGCCTCTCCAGTTGAATCCTATTTCAAAGGAGAAGAAAAATCTGTCAGCGTCTGGATTGAAACAGATTATAGTCGTGCCGGTCCAAGAGGAACAGGGGCTGCCAAATGTGGTGGAAACTATGCAGCAAGCTTACTGGCACAAAAAACTGCAACTGAAAATAATTGTAGCCAAGTACTCTTCCTTGATATGATTGAACATAAATGGATTGAAGAACTTGGTGGTATGAATGTCTGCTTTATTATGAACAATAATACACTTGTAACCCCCCCACTTAATGGAACTATCCTTCCAGGGATAACCCGTGATTCAATCTTAAGGTTAGCTCAACAAATGGGATTAAAAATAGAAGAGCGTCCTTATTCTTTTGCAGCGCTTCAAGATGATGCAAAGAGTGGACACCTTAAAGAAGCCTTTGCTTGTGGTACAGCTGCCGTTGTCACATCAATTGGTCGTTTTAGATATAAAGGGGGAGAATTTATTATTGGAAATGAAACAGTTGGAGAAGCTACAAAGCAGCTTCGTACACAATTGGTTGGCATTCAAAAAGGGAACATAGAAGATAAAAATGGCTGGGTACATTCTGTCCAGCTCTCATAATATTTAAGGTATTCTCATATCTATAAACGCTTCCATGAAAGTAGATTCATGGAAGCGTTTTTCCTAGAAAAACTCCCTCTATTTTTAGTGACAAAAAAGAAAGCATTAATCAAATTTCGAATGATTTCTATGCTTTGCTTTAATATTACGGACTGTACCCGTATGGGAGCGCATTACGAGAGTTTCCGTTTGAATGTAACGAGATGTAAATTTAACACCAGAAAGCATATTGCCATCTGTCACCCCTGTTGCTGAAAACAAAACATCACCCTTTGCCATTTCTTCCATTGTATAAACCTTATTGGGATCACTAATCCCCATTTTAGCTGCACGAGCAATTTTCTCTTCTGTATCAAGCAGCAAACGACCTTGCATCTGTCCTCCAATGCAGCGCAAAGCAGCAGAAGCTAAGACACCTTCAGGTGCTCCACCAATCCCCATATAGATATCAATACCTGTTTCTTCTGGATCAGTTGTATCAATAACAGCAGCCACATCTCCATCCCCAATCAAGCGAATCGACGCCCCTGTCGCTCGTACTTCATTAACCATTTTTTCATGACGAGCTCTATCCATAATACAAACAACAATCTGATTAACAGTCACTCCTTTAGCCTTCGCAAGAGCATGTATATTATCGGTAGGACAAGCATCTATATCGACTACTCCCTTTGGATAACCAGGACCAATAGCAATTTTGTTCATATAAACATCAGGAGCATAAAGGAGATTACCCTTTTCAGCAATTGCAACTACTGCCAAAGAATTGGCAATATTTTTAGCACAAAGTGTTGTACCCTCTAGTGGATCAAGTGCAATATCGATCGCCAATCCACTTTGAAGACCTACTTTTTCTCCAATATAAAGCATAGGCGCTTCATCCCGCTCACCTTCACCAATCACCACTGTACCATCAATAGGCAATCGATTAAGTTCCTGCCGCATTGCATCTACAGCAGCTTGATCCGCTGCCTTTTCATCGCCACGTCCGCGCCAGCGTGCAGCAGCAACAGCAGCACGTTCAGTAACACGTACCAATTCAAGCGTCAAAATACGATCAAGTCCATTTAAAATCTTCTGAGTTGTGGGCATATGAAAAAATCCTACCGAATGAATACCAGAAAAAATATGAGTCCTTATTAAATACTAAGAATAAAGTTTTTTGGCAAAGATGAAAATTTTCCACAAGAGATAAAAGAACTCAAGCGTTCCTTTTTGTCATTATCAAGAAAGTTATCAATTCTCTGTCATAGGTTCAATACGAATAAATTGAGATTTTGCAACAAGATGTCCATCTTTTTCAATTTCTGCAAGTGCCTGTCGTACATTCACCTCTGTTGTTTCATGCGTAATTAAAATAATTGTTTTTTCAATTTGATCTTCTACAAAAGATCTTTGAACAATCGACTCCAATGAGATGTGATTATCAGCCATATGCCTTGCGACCGCGGCAAAAACACCAGTACGATCATGAACATTTAAACGAATAAAATAACCACCTGCATGATGCGAAATACGTGCTTTTTTATGAGGAGCAAGTTCTAATGCTGGGCGTCTTAAAACAGGTGCATACTGAAAACCAGAACGTGCTTTTGCTATATCAGCCAAATCACCAATAACGGCTGATGCTGTTGCCTTTCCTCCGGCGCCAGGACCAGAAAACAGTAATTCACCTAATAAATCACTTTGAATAGAAAGAGCATTGGTTACACCATTTATCTGTGCAATCATTGAGGATGTTGGTACCATTGTTGGATGAACGCGTTGCTCTATTCCAGAATCCGTTTTTAATGCAACCCCTAAAAGCTTAATCCGATACCCCAATTCATCAGCTGCTCGAATATCAATTTGCGAAATATTATGAATTCCTTCAACATAAACATCATCTAACGAAACAGCAGTTCCAAATGCCAAGCTTGTCAACAAAGCTAATTTATGAGCAGTATCATTTCCCTCAATATCAAAACTTGGATCTGCTTCAGCATACCCAAGTCTCTGTGCATCTGCTAAACAATCTTTAAATGAAAGACCTTCCGTAAACATGCGTGTTAATATATAATTACAGGTTCCATTGAGAATACCATAAATTCGCGATATGCGATTACTAACAAGTGATTCTCTCATCGCTTTGATGACAGGAATCCCCCCTGCAACAGCTGCTTCAAAATGAAGAAAAACACCTTTTTTTTCTGCAATTATAGCCAGCTCTACTCCATGTCGAGCAAGAAGAGCTTTATTGGCTGTTACAACATGATGTCCCGCCTCAAGCGCTCTCTTAACAGCGGTATACACCACATCCAATTCACCACCAATTAACTCTACAAAAACATCAATCTCATCAGAAGCAGCCAACTCCACAGGTGAATCAAACCATTTTATACCACTAAGATCAATTCCACGATTGCGACCTTTATCACGCGCACTAACAGCAACAACTTTGATGAATCGCCCACATTGACAAGCTAAACTATTCGCTTTTTCAAATAGAGTTCGAACAACTGAAGTACCAACTGTACCAAGTCCCGCAACGCCAACTTTTAAAGCTTCTGCCATATTCTAACCACTGATCCCTATCTTCATTGAAGAATCGTTTAAATGATGTGCCAATCAACACAAAGAACATCTATATCCATAAGAACAAAAGAAATATCCCGCTCTATTCACTTTATTTTCTCCAATAGAATTATCCCCGCTTATTCAATCAACATTCCTAAAAATATAATATTTATTGTCTTCAAAGATTTCAGAATCTTTATAAAATATTTAATTCAGAATGAAAATCTGTAAAACTGATAAATGCAAGTTGCCATAAAGAAAAGTTCTAAAAAATAATCAATAACAAGTTAAAGAATATTGAAGACTTAGTAAGAAAGAATAAAAATATCTCTTCTAAATCGACAAATATGGAACAAAAAACATTCTTTCATATGATAAATTAAGAGAATGGATAAAATAAAGTAGTTCGGTCAATAATAACACATTCCTTCCTACCATTCCATAGCTTAAACTATAAATCTTTAATGCAAAAATCTTAACGCACTCATATATCAAAATAGAACCTTACATTAAAGTAAAACACAAGACTTAATATGCACACACCATAATTCTAAAATATTATAAATATGGAAAATAAATTTGCAAAATTCGAATATTTTATCTCAACTTATTGCCACCTCTTTAAAAAACTAGCGAATTGAAATGACAAAAATCTCAATCTGCCCTTTATCGACGCTAATTCATTTTCAAATCAAAAACCTTCTCAATATGTAAAAGAGCAAATGAATGGTTTTTAATTTTAAAAATTTTACAGACATGTAAAAGTAAATATGAAAAAATATTTTTTTATATTTTCTATAAAAATTGCTTTAATATTTTCATTTTTATCATACAGATATCTATTTATATTTTGTTAAACTGCAAATAATCTATGGATTATTCATAGAAAAACTTTTGTATTATTTGTTAATTTGGTAATAAATATTGTCTTTCCACTTCATAAATTATACAGTTTTTGCTTTATGATAAGCTCAAATGAGAAGTCTTTCTGTATAAAGGCTCTTTCAAGCAAGTTAAATAATATTCTCATGTGGTGAGCAAAGATAACAAGCGATAAAATATGCAAAAAATAAATACATTAAAAATGCTGTTTTTGATCATTTTTGCCTACTCCTCAAAACTGAAAATATCATTCCCTGAGATGATACCCACATCAAAATTTTCTATCAATCATGATAACTTTATATTTTTTCTACAAAAAATCTTAGAAAACAAAATGATCTAAACAGGAATCGCTCAAAAATTATTCAATAAAACACACTTTTTTCAAAAAAAATGACACAGAGGGCTTGCGAAGTAAAAAGATCCTCTCTATAAGCCTCATCATTGGTTTGCGCCCATCGTCTAGCGGTTAGGACATCGCCCTTTCACGGCGGAAACAGGGGTTCGATTCCCCTTGGGCGTACCATGTTTCTTTTTTCTGTACATAATCTATTGATTTTATATATCTTTTTAAAAGTACGGGATACGTAAATAAAAGTTAGGGAATAGGATTTTCTAACATTTGTCTACAACAGTAGCATTTTCTTTTCTTTGCGCTTCGCTAATCATCTCTAATAATGTTTTGAATGCTTCTAAATCCTCTTGTGAAAAATCTTTTAAAGTTCTAAAAAACATGCCAACAGTTTTACGCCTCAACGGATCAGAAGTCTTGATTGTAAAACTTTTGCGACAAGCATCCGATTCTCTTCTCAAAATTTCTGCTACCTCTTGATCTAAAGCATAGAGTTCAATTATCTTTTCCTCCAGTCCTACAGGAACAGATTTTTTGCCAATCTCGACAGAAGATAAAAATGCTACAGATATGTCTAATTTCTTAGCCATATCTAAGAGGCGTTCTGAGTGATCAATGCGAAGTTTCCGTAAAATTTTACCAAAAGATGTAACCATATAAAAAGTCCTATTAGAGAAGAAATATTTTCTTCTGATTCTAACAAATCTTTTTATGATTTTCTTCAATTATTACGAATCAAGAGTTCTTTTCGGGGTGGTTTTTTAGCAAAACCAGAGGTCCAAAGGGTCTCTAATTCTAAAAAGTCAAAATCCTTAAAAATCTCTCGAACCGCATCACAATCATTCAGACTCAAGACAAATTTGCCTTGTATGCTTTTGAGAACTTTTGCCATACTCACAAAATCATCTTCAACAAAATTCCCAGAGCTGTAACACTTCTTCTTTACAAAATAAGGCGGGTCTAGGTAAAATAAACTGTCGGGTGCATCAAATAGCTCGATAACCCGTTCCCACGACAAATTTAAGATCGTCGTATCAAGAAGCTTCTGTCTAACACGTCTCATCCTTGATAATAGCTTTTCGGGATTAAATGCTATAGGCTTTTTCCTTCCAAAACTAAAAGAGACATAATCTTTTTTCCCATACATCACACAACGTTGGAGAAACAAAAAGCGAGCAGCTCTTTCAACTTTGGAAAGGCTTTCTGGTTCAATCGCCGCAAGTTCAAAAAACAACTGTCTTGAACAAACAAACCATTCTAGTCGTTTGGCTAAATCATCAAAGTCATTTTGAACACATTGAAACAGATTCGTGATCTCTCCATTCAAATCATTAATAACGGAATATTTTGCTGGTCCTTTATTTAGGAAAATAACACCAGAACCTAAAAACGGTTCAACATAGGTTTCATGGTCAATGCTATTTAAAATCGGTATAATTTTCTTACGCAGATAGTGTTTACCACCCATCCACGCAAACAATGTTTGTGTAAATTCTTGTTTCATCATATTTTTAAAGGAGAGATTTGATATCTAACTTTTTGTTAACCATCTTTTAAGATGTGAGAAGCTATTCTCTATGGCGTCCACGCAACGGGAAAAATCGATAATAAACATAAAGACAATAAAGGCTATCAATTTCATGATGCGTGACATCATCTTTAAGCCTTGATAGGTCTCTATCATCTCGTGAAGGAGCTGTTGTTCTGT